>CALFHW010000133.1 GCA_937876695.1 uncultured bacterium | reverse complement strand
TCAGGGTTTGGTAGGCGGTGAAGCCCCCTAGCCCAATCAGTAGCTCTACCTCTATGACACTATATATGAGGCTGCCCCTAAAGGCATTTCGGGGAGTACGAGCTATCTCTCAGTTTGATTAGCCTTTCACCCCTACCCACAGCTCATCCGAAGTCTTTTCAACGACAACCGGTTCGGTCCTCCATGTGGTGTTACCCACACTTCAACCTGGCCATGGGTAGATCACAAAGTTTCGCGTCTACCCCCACTGACTATAGCGCCCTATTCAGACTCGCTTTCGCTTCGGCTGCTCCTGTCCACAGGATTAACCTCGCCAGTGAGGAGTAACTCGTAGGCTCATTATGCAAAAGGCACGCCGTCACGGAATAAATTCCGCTCCGACCGCTTGTAAGCGTATGGTTTCAGGGTCTATTTCACTCCGCTGTTCGCGGTTCTTTTCACCTTTCCCTCACGGTACTGGTTCACTATCGGTCTCTCAGTAGTATTTAGCCTTAGCGGATGGTGCCGCCAGATTCAGACAGGATTCCTCCGGTCCCGCCTTACTCAGGATACTGCTATGCTATAACTAATATTTTACCTACAGGACTATCACCTTCTATGGTCCAGCTTTCCAGCTGTGCTCTGTTATAGTAATTATGTGCAATGTCGCAGTCCTACAACCCCCAAAATGCCGTAACATGTTGGGTTTGGGCTGTTTCCCGTTCGCTCGCCACTACTTGGGAAATCACTTTTGTTTTCTCTTCCTCCGCTTACTTAGATGTTTCAGTTCAGCGGGTTCGCCTCCCGATTAATCGGGATTCCCGGCCTTCAACCGGGCGGGTTGCCCCATTCGGATATCTCCGGATTATCGCTTATTTGCAGCTACCCGAAGCTTTTCGCAGCTTATCACGTCCTTCTTCGCCTCTGAGAGCCTAGGCATCCCCCATACGCCCTTATTTACTTTCTTCCATAAATAACGTCTATCTTGATGCTCGACAAGTGTTATCTCCCGACTACACTTGCTAAACTCGTTTGTGTCTCCTTATCATGATGTCAAAGAACTTTCGCTACTCGTTTTGTAGCGCTCGTGGAGAATAAGGGAGTCGAACCCTTGACCTCTAGAATGCAAATCTAGCGCTCTAGCCAACTGAGCTAATTCCCCAAACTTTTTTACAACACTGTACAACCCCCTGGTAATTTTATTGCAAACATATACTCAATTTTGCTATCAGAACCATGATGGCCCTTTCGTCAAGAACCCTCCTTGTCCATCGCCTCTGGCAAGTATTTGTCCACAATGCTTCGCGTTTCCCAGGGGCTGTGATGTAGTCCCGGGCAGACTCGAACTGCCGACCCCTACATTATCAGTGTAGTGCTCTAACCAACTGAGCTACGGGACTGCATTATCTTGTTCTGATTCAAACCTCACGGCTCAAATCACTTTGCCCAGGCCTGATCTCTCTGTCAGCGCCTCTGTTTGGGTTATGTGTTTCTCCTAAATAAAGCCAAGAAAAAGACCTGTAATGATCTTTCATCGATCTGTTCATTAAATGAGCTTTTATAGTGTAAACCTCTCCAGAAAGGAGGTATTCCAGCCACACCTTCCGGTACGGCTACCTTGTTACGACTTAGCCCCAGTTACCA
>CALFHW010000132.1 GCA_937876695.1 uncultured bacterium | reverse complement strand
AAAAAAGACGACGAGAAGGTGCGTGGCGAAAGCCACAGATTGAACTACAAAGTAGAACGATCAAACTATATCAAGGTGTTTTGTATGTATTTTCTAACACTGTTAAAAAGAGATTAGCAGCAAAAAAAGAGCGAGCGAAAAGATAGACATCGGGCTTAGTTCGATTATTTGAGCGTTTTGCACTTTTGAAAAAAGGGGCTTGTAGCTCAGGTGGTTAGAGCGTTACACTGATAATGTAAAGGTCCGTGGTTCGAGTCCACGCAGGCCCACCAAAAACTTGGGGGATTAGCTCAGCTGGCTAGAGCACCTGCCTTGCACGCAGGGGGTCAACGGTTCGAATCCGTTATTCTCCACGCTCCAATTTGTCCATTAGTCAATTTGTCCATTAGTCAATTCATTGACAAATCGACAAATTAGCAAATTGACAAATCGGAAAACGTTCTTTGACATATTGGAAAAAAGTAATTGAAAGAGAAGACAACAGTAGAGACTGTTGTTGGAAGTAAGTTATGCGATGTTGGTTTACTAACAACAAACAACGAACAACTGACAACTAGCTCAAAAAAGCATTCTAACTGAGCAAAAGGCAGTTAGAAGAAGAAAGTAAGAAAGGGCACACGGGGGATGCCTAGGCTCTCAGAGGCGATGAAAGACGTGATAAGCTGCGATAAGCTTCGGGGATTAGCAAATATGAATTGATCCGAAGATTTCTGAATGGGGAAACCTAACTACTTGAAGAGTAGTTGCAATAATGCGCAAACCCGCTGAACTGAAACATCTAAGTAAGCGGAGGAAGAGAAAACAATAGTGATTTCCTGAGTAGTGGCGAGCGAAAGGGAAAGAGCCCAAACCGGCTATGTTACGGCATAACCGGGGTTGTAGGACTACGACATGGTATAGTAAAGTGAAGTGGAATGGCTTGGGAAAGCCAATCATAGAGGGTGAGAATCCCGTACACGTAAGCGATACTAACCTAGTAGGATCCTGAGTACCGCGAGGTCGGAGACGCCTTGTGGGAATCTAGCGGCACCATCCGCTAAGGCTAAATACTCCTCAGACACCGATAGCGCACTAGTACTGTGAAGGAAAGGTGAAAAGAACCGCGAACAGCGGAGTGAAATAGAACCTGAAACCGTATGCCTACAAGCGGTCAGAGCCCTTTTGTGGGGTGATGACGTGCCTTTTGCATAATGATCCTACGAGTTACTCGTCACTGGCAAGGTTAAGGATAATACATCCGCAGCCGTAGCGAAAGCAAGTCTTAATAGGGCGAAAGTCAGTGGCGGTAGACGCGAAACCCTGTGATCTACCCATGAGCAGGATGAAGTGACGGTAACACGTCATGGAGGTCCGAACTGATAAGCGTTGAAAAGCTTCCGGATGACTTGTGGGTAGGGGTGAAAGGCTAATCAAACTGGGAGATAGCTCGTACTCCCCGAAATGCTTTTAGGAGCAGCGTTATTTTTAGTTATACAGAGGTAGAGCTACCGATTGGGCTAGGGGGCTTCACCGCCTACCAAACCCTGACGAACTCCGAATACTGTATAATATGAATAGCAGTGAGCCTGCGGGTGATAAGGTCCGTAGGCGAGAGGGAAACAACCCAGACCATCAGCTAAGGTCCCTAAATCTGTGTTAAGTTGTGTACAAACGATGTTCGATTGCTATAACAGCCAGGATGTTTGCTTGGAAGCAGCAATCATTTAAAGAGTGCGTAACAGCTCACTGGTCGAGCGGGGCGGGCATCGATAATAAACGGGCATCAAGTATAGTACCGAAGCTTAGAAATAATTTAATTATTGGTAGGGGAGCATTCTTGCGGCGGTGAAGGTGCATGGTGATGTGTGCTGGAGCTTCAAGAAAAGCAAATGTAGGGATAAGTAGCGATAATGCAGGCGAGAAACCTGCACACCGAAAGACTCAGGATTCCTCTGCTATGCTAATCAACGG
>CALFHW010000131.1 GCA_937876695.1 uncultured bacterium | reverse complement strand
CACCGGGCAGGTGTCAGTCCCTATACCTCATATTGCTATTTCGCAGAGACCTGTGTTTTTGGTAAACAGTCGCTTGGGCCTCTCATCTGCAACCTTCCGTAAATGTGACTCCACAGAAGGCCATACTTATCCCGAAGTTACGTATGTAGTTTGCCGAGTTCCTTAACGTGGGTTCTCACGCGCGCCTGAGAATACTCATCTCGCCCACCTGTGTCGGTTTTCGGTACGGTCACCTATAGCCTAACCTTAGAGGTTTTTCCTGGCACCTTGACTCGACCAGCTTCGCTCAGCTTGCGCTTCGCTCGTGTTCACCACTCAGCTCAGCCCGTGGATTTGCCTGCGGGCCTCAACACCTTGTGACTTCAACCGGGACAACCGTCGCCCGGCCTGGTTCCGCCTCATGCGTCACCCCATCGAAACTATAAGCGGTACGGGAATATTAACCCGTTTCCCATCGACTACGCCTTTCAGCCTCGCCTTAGGAACCGACTAACCCTCAGAAGACGACCTTTACTGAGGAAACCTTGGGCTTTCGGCGAACAGGAATCTCACCTGTTTTTTCGTTACTCATACCTGCATCCTCACTTCCCTTGACTCCAGCAGGGTTTACACCGCCACCTTCGACGCCATCGGGAACGTTCACCTACCACCCCGTTAATCGCAAGCGATTAACGGGATCCGTGACTTCGGTATCATGCTTAGCCCCGTTACATTGTCAGCGCACGCCGACTCGACCAGTGAGCTATTACGCACTCTTTGAAGGAATGGCTGCTTCTAAGCCAACCTCCTGGCTGTCTGTGCCAACGCACTTCCTTTTCCACTGAGCATGATTTCGGGACCTTAGTCAACGGTCTGGGCTCTTCCCCTCTCGACCACGGAGCTTATCCCCCGTAGTCTGACTCCCACACGTTATATAGCAGCATTCTTAGTTTGATTGGGTTTGGTACCTTGTGACAGGCCCTAGCCCATTCAGTGCTTTACCTCCGCTACATCTATGTGAGGCTAGCCCTAAAGCTATTTCGGTGAAAACGAGCTATCTCCGAGTTTGTTTAGCCTTTCACTCCGACTCACAGCTCATCCCTGTATTTTTTAACACACTAGGGTTCGGTCCTCCACTGCATGTTACTGCAGCTTCAACCTGGCCATAAGTAGATCACTCGGCTTCGCGTCTACGACATGAAACTATCGCCCTGTTCAGACTCGGTTTCCCTGCGGCTCCGGCACTTCTATGCCTTAACCTCGCTTCACATCGTAACTCGCAGGTTCATTATGCAAAAGGCACGCCATCACCCGTTGCCAGGCTCTGACCGCTTGTAAGTTCATGGTTTCAGGTTCTCTTTCACTCCCCTCCCGGGGTTCTTTTCACCTTTCCCTCACGGTACTGCTTCACTATCGGTGGCCAA
>CALFHW010000130.1 GCA_937876695.1 uncultured bacterium | reverse complement strand
ATGGATCTAATTAAAGGCAAAGGACGCCTGCCACTTACTATAGATGAGGGAATTGCGATAGTTACTCATTTCCCCGAGTTTCTGATCAAAAATAACTGTTTTTCACTTCTAGGATCTCGCACAGGCAAAGATCAAAGAGTGCCCGCCATCTGGATAAATGCAAAAAAAGAACCTAACCTAGGTTGGTGTTGGGATGGGAATCCTCACACTTGGCTGGGTTCGGCTTCATGTGCATCTAGAGTTGGGTAGGAGTATAATCAGAATGGAGAAATAAATATATGAAACTGATTTTTAATAAAAGCACACTTCCATGGCTGCTAGTTCTATCAGGGCTATCGCTGGCTGGCAACGTGTTGTCGCTGACCTTACCTCGGGTATCTGCAGATGCTGTAAATCAGTTATTTCAAGGCAGCTTAGATCTCAGCGATTTCCAGCTACAGTTCCTGCTATTCACTAGTGCGATTTTTGTTTTGGCCTTGCTGCAAATAGTTTTGACGAATATCCTGGCTGAGAATGTGGCAGCTGGCATCCGCAACCGCTTGATCAAGAAGGTGTCAGAACTTGATTATCAGGTAGTTCGTCAGATAACTACCGCCAAGATTTTGACAAATATTACGAGCGACGTTGACGCCATTAAGCTGATTTTTAGCCAGGGAGTGGTGGCGGTATTCTCGGCACTGATATTGATAGTCGGCGCTGCTATTTCAATGATGAGCATAAACTTAGAACTGGGGTTAGTGGTCTCAGCAGTGATTCCATTGTTGCTGGGGACGTTCTTTATCATCTTCAAGTCCATAAGTAAGTTCTTTAAAGTCTCTCAAGAAAATATCGATAAGCTCAATAAAACTATCAATGAAAGTATCGTGGGGGCGCCTCTAACCAAAGTATTAAACTCAGGTTCCTGGGAAATCGACAAGTTTGCTGGAGTTAACCTTCAGACAAAAAATACCAACTTTAGAATTATATTGGGCTTTGCCTCATTAATTCCGCTGATAACTATCATCACTAACTTTACTATCCTAGCTGTAGTTTATTTCGGCGGCAGCAGCGTCATCGACTTTTTTAATTCTTTAACCTCCGGGGCGGGGTCAACGGGTCTGGCGCCTGGGGAATACTCGGCCTTTTTTAATTATATCGCTACCTTCATCGCGCCTATTTTTATTTTGGGTTTTGTCAGTAGTAATATCGCTAGGTCCACGGCTTCAGTTACAAGGATCAATGACACCCTAAAAATTAAAAATGCCCAGACCCGCGGGACAGAGAAAGTACAGATTAAGGGCGAGTTAGAATTTAAAAAGGTTAGCTTGGTGAGCGAGAATAAAAGCATTTTGAATGAAATCAGTTTTGCAATTCAAGCGGGCAGCAAGACGGCGATTGTAGGGCCGACGGCTTCTGGTAAAAGCCAGATATTTAATTTAATCGCCGGGCTGCTACAGCCTACAGAAGGTAAAATTATTTTGGATGGGGTGGAGTTAAACCAAATCGACTCGACAGATTTTTATAAACAAGTAGCTTTAGTTTTTCAGGACAGTATTATTTTTAATTCTAGCCTGAAGGAAAACATTGTCTTCAGCAGTTACACTGATGTTCAGGATCTAGACAAGGCAATAGCAACTGCCGACCTGAGCGACTTTATCAAGGCTCAACCAGATGGGCTAGAGACTATGGTAGCAGAGAGAGGATCTTCTTTATCTGGCGGGCAAAAGCAAAGGCTGACTTTAGCTAGGGCTCTGGCAGTAAATCCTAAGCTGCTACTGCTAGACGATTTTACGGCTAGGGTGGATATGCAGACCGAGAAAAGAATTCTGGCTAGTCTAGATAAGAATTACCCAGGCATTACCTTGATATCGATCACACAAAAAATCGAGCCTATAAAAAGCTACGACAAAATATTACTCATTATGGAAGGCAGTTTAATTGCCCAAGGCACACATGACCAGTTACTTGAAGAGTCATTTGAATACAGACAGATATATAATTCGCAAAAGACTATCTCATGATCGACTATAGATTACAGGGCGGCGACAAATTAATTCGCAAGAGCGTTCCTCAAATTTTTATGGAGGTGAATGCTGGCATAGGCGGCTATGGGCGCAGGGTAATTGCAGGCGGGATTTTTGTGATGTTCCTAGTCATTTTTATCGCGGCCATCAACGTCATCGCCCCTAGTATTATCGGAGATGCCTCGCAAATTGCAATTAGAGATAGAGATAAGGAAGCCCTGTTGACCGTGGTGCTCGGCCTGGGGGGTCTTTATGTGGTTACTTCGGTGGCCAGTTATCTACAGATTCTGATTATGGGTTGGATAGGGCAGAATATTCTGTATAGATTGAGATCGCGTATATTTGCTAGGCTACAGGAGCTGCCGCTGGCGTTTTTCAATCAAAACAAGTCTGGAGATCTCATCTCCAGAATAAATAATGACACTGATAAACTAAACCAGGCTTTCTCTGAGACTCTACTCAGGTTTGTAGGTAACATCTTTGTGATAATTGGCACCGCCATAGCTATGTTGGTTATAAATCCTATCTTAGGACTACTGGCATTGATGGTTGCGGCTGTGTTGTTGCTAGCTACCAACTTAGTTTCGGGGTTAATTAGATCTTTAAACAAGAAAGCTTTTGCTAGAACTGGCAACCTATCAGCTGAAGTTCAGGAGAGCATTTCCAACTACAAAGTTATGGTCGCCTTTGGTCGTAAAGACTATTTTATAAATGCTTTTCATAGGGTAAATGCTGAAAATAAACAGGCAGCTGTCCAGGCCGCCACTGCCAATGGCTTGTTAACTCCCCTGTATGATTTTGGTTCAAATGTGGCATTATTCTTAGTCTACCTCGCAGGTATAAACCTAATTTCGCAGAGTAGCTTCACTTTTCTGGGCATAAACATAACTGCTAGTTTGGAGTTTGGCGTACTGGTTACTTACATTCTCTACCTAGAGAGGTTCTATTCGCCGCTGAGGATTATGGCCTCGCTGTTCAGCTCGCTCCAGACTTCAATAGCTGCTTGGTCTAGAATCTCGGAGCTGCTTAACTTGCCTACTGACCAATCTGCTGTGGTTGGAAATGATAAAGTCAGCGGCGATACCAGAGCGAATCAGCCCTTAGTCGAATTGATAAATATGAGTTTTGGCTACCAGAAAGATAGCTATACTTTGAAGAATGTCTCGCTGAAGATCATGCCCGGCAAGACTTATGCATTTGTCGGCCCAACTGGTGGTGGTAAGAGCACAACAGCAGCAATTATCGCGCGGCTTTACCGCGCGGCAGAAGGCGAGGTGCTGTTTAAAGGCAAAGATATTCATTCTTACACACAGTCTGAGTTAGCTGCCAGCATAGGTTTTATACTACAAGACCCGATATTATTTAGCGGCAGTATCAGAGATAATATTGTCTATGGTAATGAACAGTACAAAGATTACACTTCGAGTGAGCTCGAGAAGGTTCTGATTGAAAAGGAATTAGGCAAAGTACTAGAGAAGTTCCCTAGTGGGCTCGATACCCAAGTAGATAATTCTTCCGAAAATATTTCTCTAGGGCAGAAACAGTTAGTCGCATTTATTAGGGTGATGCTCAGAAGTCCTGAGCTAATAATCCTGGACGAGGCTACCGCCAATATCGATACTGTCACCGAGCAGCTGCTGGAAGACATTCTCGATGGCAGGAGAATGACCGCTGCTAGGGGCAAAAATGCGGTGACCAAGATCGTTATTGCCCACCGTCTAAATACTGTTAAGTCAGCTGATGAGATTTACTTCATCGCTGCTGGAGAAGTCACAGGTCCGGTGAAATATAAGGAGGCATTGGATCTTATTAGCTCAAATAAAGAGAGCCACTCTTAGGTTAACTCGAATCTAGCTACTTAAAGTTTCCTTCAATATCGGGCGATAAGCTTGTTCGATGTAGTCGCTGATCATTCTGGTACTGGTGTAACTTGGGAGGACCACTCGCATAGTCTCTTTCATGCGTTTGACCCACTCAATTGGAATCCCATTTTCACGTTCCCAGTATAGCTTTAGTATCTCTCCCTCTAGTCGATCGTAGTATTGAGTAGGGTTGAGGTTATCCTCAATTTCCCAAATAATTCCGCTGTCTTTGACTTCATCAATCCAGCCGTCGATGGTAGAAAACTGCAACGCTCCGTTGGCAGCTGCCTTCATCCCGCTAGTCCCGCAAGCTTCTTGGAATCTAATCGGGCTGTTGATCCAGACGTCGCTACCTGCATAGAGGTATCTAGCCATGCGCCAGTTGTAATCGGGAATAAGTACTAGTTTATTTTTGAACCTCTCTTGCTGAGTGATTTGCTGCAGACTCTTGAGAATTTCTTTGCCAGCGTAGTCCTGGGGGTGGGCTTTACCACCAAAAATAAACACCACAGGCCGCTCAGAGTTGCCCACGATGCGTTCTAGCCTGTCTAGGTCTAGGGTGAGGATCTCGGGTTGCTTGTAGGCTGTTACACGTCTAAACCAGCCGAGAATCATGGCATTTTCCGGCAAGTTAATTCCACAATTGGCTGCGATTTGTTTTATCAGCACTTGCTTGCCCTCTAAATGGCTTTTCCATAGCTCTGCATCAGGGATATTTTTTATTCCGTCCCAATTCACCCTACCTAGCGGGTCAGCCCAGCCTTCGCCGACGTATTGCGAGAGTAGGTTATTGATGGGCTCTGCGACCCAAGTGGGCATATGCACGCCGTTAGTAATTGGAATCATTGGATGTTCGGGCCAGACTTTCTGGGCGGCCACAGCGTGGATTTTGCTCACCGCGTTTACCTTGGTAGCATTTTTTAGCCCCAGAATTGTCATCCCGAAGCGGCCTTCGCCATATAGCGGGTCTACACCTAGCGCAAAGATCTCTCTGAAATCGACGCCCACCTCTCTGGCAAAGCTACCCAGGTATTTTTCCATAAGTTGATAGGTAAACACGTCGTTGCCAGCCTGTTTGAGGGTGTGGTTTGTGAATAGAATATTTTTTCTAGACTTCTCAACTGCCTGCTTAAAATCAATTCCACCAGTATGCATGAGCTCTCTAGCCTGTGCCAGCAGAGTAAAGGCGCTGTGGCCTTCGTTGAGATGAAGTATTCCTGGCTTGATACCCAATGCCCGCAATATCTTATAACCTCCCATAGCCAGCACGATTTCTTGCTTGATCCTGGTATCCTCATCGCCACCATACAAATGATAAGTGATCATTCTATCTTCCATGTCTTTGTTTTCGGCTACATTTGTATCTAGAAGTAACAAGCTTCTGCGTCCAATTTTCATGCGCCAAGCCCGTACTTTGATGATCTTTTCGCCCAGTGGTACATCTACATAGATAGTCAGACCGTCCTCATCTTTGACAGTCTCCATAGGGTAATCGTCGGTATCTTGATCGAGGTAGTCCTCAAGTTGCCAGCCATCGGGAGTGAATCTTTGGTGGAAGTAGCCTTGAGCATAAAATAGCCCGAGCGCCACCATCGGCAGACCAAAATCACTGGCCTCTTTGACGGTATCTCCGGCCAGCACTCCAAGTCCACCTGAATATGTCTGTAGCCAATCGACCAGGCCGAACTCCAGAGAAAAGTAGGCGACTGGCTCGGTGTGCAGGCTAGCGAGCAGACGGTCATTTCTGGCGAGCTCGTCAAATGCAGTGCCGTTATCTAGGTATGTATGCAGGAGCCGGATCGACTCTTCAATATTGAATTTATTTTTTTCATATAACTTTTCTAGTAGCGGTG
>CALFHW010000129.1 GCA_937876695.1 uncultured bacterium | reverse complement strand
CGTTAACGGCCAAAGCCCCCGACGAGGATTTGTCGGGGGCTTTGTGGAGGGGGAGCCTGGCGGTGACCTACTTTCACACATGAAGTATGCACTATCATCGGCGTACCTTCGTTTCACGGTCCTGTTCGGGATGGGAAGGGGTGGGTCCAAAGGGCTATTGCCGCCAAGCATAACGGTTTCGCACGCCGCGGTAGGCGGGGTGCGCAAAAGGGGAAGAAGGTAATGTGGGGCGTTGTGATTGCGCTTTGTTTCTGAGTTGCTGCTTAAGGTTATAGGATCAAGCCTCACGGGCAATTAGTACTGGTTAGCTTAACGCATTGCTGCGCTTCCACACCCAGCCTATCAACGTGGTGGTCTACCACGACCCTTCAGGGGGATCAAGTCCCCAGGGAAATCTTATCTTAAGGCGAGTTTCACGCTTAGATGCTTTCAGCGTTTATCTCTTCCGAACTTAGCTACCCGGCAATACGACTGGCGTCATAACCGGTACACCAGAGGTTCGTCCACTCCGGTCCTCTCGTACTAGGAGCAGCCCCCTTCAAATTTCCAGCGCCCACGGCAGATAGGGACCAAACTGTCTCACGACGTTTTAAACCCAGCTCACGTACCACTTTAAATGGCGAACAGCCATACCCTTGGGACCGACTACAGCCCCAGGATGTGATGAGCCGACATCGAGGTGCCAAACACCGCCGTCGATATGAACTCTTGGGCGGTATCAGCCTGTTATCCCCGGAGTACCTTTTATCCGTTGAGCGATGGCCCTTCCATACAGAACCACCGGATCACTATGACCTACTTTCGTACCTGCTCGACGTGTGAGTCTCGCAGTCAAGCACGCTTATGCCATTGCACTATCAGCACGATGTCCGACCGTACCTAGCGTACCTTCGTACTCCTCCGTTACACTTTAGGAGGAGACCGCCCCAGTCAAACTGCCTACCATGCACGGTCCCAGACCCGGATTCACGGGCCATGGTTAGAACCTCAAACAAACCAGGGTGGTATTTCAAGGTTGGCTCCACCAGAACTAGCGTCCCAGTTTCACAGCCTCCCACCTATCCTACACAGATTGGTTCAAAGTCCAATGCAAAGCTACAGTAAAGGTTCATGGGGTCTTTCCGTCTAACCGCGGGGAGATTGCATCTTCACAATCATTTCAACTTCGCTGAGTCTCAGGAGGAGACAGTGTGGCCATCGTTACGCCATTCGTGCAGGTCGGAACTTACCCGACAAGGAATTTCGCTACCTTAGGACCGTTATAGTTACGGCCGCCGTTTACCGGGGCTTCGATCAAGAGCTTGCACCCCATCACTTAACCTTCCGGCACCGGGCAGGCGTCACACCCTATACGTCCACTTTCGTGTTTGCAGAGTGCTGTGTTTTTATTAAACAGTCGCAGCCACCATTTCACTGCAACCCTTTCAGCCTACACCCGCGAGGGGCTTCAACCTATCAGGGCGCACCTTATCCCGAAGTTACGGTGCAAATTTGCCGAGTTCCTTCTCCTGAGTTCTCTCAAGCGCCTTAGAATTCTCATCCTGCCCACCTGTGTCGGTTTGCGGTACGGTCTCTCTGTAACTGAAGCTTAGAGGCTTTTCTTGGAAGCATGGTATCAATCACTTCGCGGTCAAAGACCACTCGTTATCACGCCTCAGAATTGATCTCCCGGATTTGCCTAAGAGACCTTCCTACACGCTTGAACCGGGACGTCCAACACCCGGCTGACCTAACCTTCTCCGTCCCCCCATCGCATTACAAAGAGGTACAGGAATATTAACCTGTTTCCCATCGACTACGCTTTTCAGCCTCGCCTTAGGGGCCGACTCACCCTGCGCCGATGAACGTTGCGCAGGAAACCT
>CALFHW010000128.1 GCA_937876695.1 uncultured bacterium | reverse complement strand
GGGCGGACCACCGCCCAAGGCTAAATACCGCCATCGACCGATAGTGCACCAGTACCGTGAGGGAACGGTGAAAAGTACCCCGGCGAGGGGAGTGAAATAGATCCTGAAACCCTGCGCTTCCGGCCGGTCGGAGTCCCCACTTCAGGTGATGGGATGACGGCGTGCCTTTTGTAGAATGAGCCGACGAGTGAGCCGTGCGAGCGAGGCTAAGCCAGGGACAGGCGGAGCCGGAGCGAAAGCGAGTCCGAAAGGGCGAATAGTTCGTGCGGATCGACCCGAAACTGGGTGATCTACCCATGGCCAGGCTGAAGCGGGCGGAACACGCCTGTGGAGGGCCGAACCGGGACCTGTTGCAAAAGGTCCGGATGAGCTGTGGGTAGCGGTGAAATGCCAAGCGAACCCAGAGATAGCTGGTTCTCCCCGAAATGCATTTAGGTGCAGCCCCGGCATAGGGCGCTGCGGAGGTATCGCGCTGGATCGACGAGGGGGCTACTCGCTTACCGACTCGAACCAAACGACGAATGCCGCAGCGATGGTGCCGGGCGTGAGACAGCGGGTGCGAAGATTCGTTGTCGAGAGGGAAACAGCCCAGACCGCCAGCTAAGGTCCCCAACTACGGACTAAGTGGGCAAGGTAGTCGCGGTGCAGAAACAACCAGGAGGTTGGCTTAGAAGCAGCCATCCTTGAAAGAGTGCGTAATAGCTCACTGGTCGAGTGTGCCGCGGCGCCGACAATCCACCGGGGCTCAAGTCCGTGACCGAAGCTGCGGATGGTAGAGACATAGTCTTCTGCCATGGTAGGGGAGCGTCCCCGTCAGCGGTGAAGCGGATCTGGAAGGATCCGTGGAGCGGCGGGGAGTGCGAATGTCGGCATGAGTAGCGCGAAGGGGGTGTGAATCCCCCTCACCGAATGCCCGAGGGTTCCGCAGCCATGCTGATCAGCTGCGGGTGAGGCGGGCCTAAGCCGAGGGCTAGCGCCGTAGGCGATGGACAACCGGTCAAGATTCCGGTTCCACCCACGACCGTTTGAGCGATGGGGGGACGCGGGGGGCTAGGTCCCGGGGTTGCAAGACCCTCCAAACTGGTAGGTCGTGCTGGGAGGCAAATCCCCTGGCACTAAGACTGAGAGGTGATGGGAAGGTGCGCGCGCAAGGGCAAGCCGCAGGGATTGATGCCGTACCGCCGAGAAAAGCCTCTAGTGAGGGCGTGGGTGCCCGTACCGCAAACCGACACAGGTGGGCTGGTCGAGTAGACCAAGGTGGACGAGAGAACCTCTGTTAAGGAACTCGGCAAACTAGCCCCGTAACTTCGGGAGAAGGGGCGCCCCGTGTAGCGTGAAGGACCGAGCGTCCGGAGCGTGAGGGGGCCGCAGTGACCAGGCCCAGGCGTCTGTTTACCAAAAACACCGGTCCCTGCCAACGCGGAGAGCGTGGACGTATAGGGGCTGAGACCTGCCCAGTGCCGGAAGGTTAAAGGGAGCTGTGCAAGCGGCGAACTGAAGCCCCGGTAAACGGCGGCCGTAACTATAACGGTCCTAAGGTAGCGAA
>CALFHW010000127.1 GCA_937876695.1 uncultured bacterium | reverse complement strand
GGAGTGTTCTAAACCATCGACCGGGGCTAATTTACGTAGCTACCGACATAGGCATTTATCGCTTCACTAAACCTATAGTCTTCCGATCTCTCTCTGGCTAGTGACTTGTAACTATCAAGTTTTGCAGGGTCAGAGATTAATTCTGCGAGGGCCTTAGAGATTGCAGCTCCGTCTGCGGTTGGAACTAGCAGGCCGTACTTGGCTGATCCTGATGCGTCGTCAGCATTTTTTTGCAAAATCTCGGCAGGTCCCCCGCAATCGGTAGCGATTATCGCGCAGCCTTGGGCCATCGCCTCTAGCAGCACAATCCCAAAAGGCTCGTGTAGACTAGGCAGGATAAATACGTCAGCAGCGGCATAGTAGGAGATTAATTCTCTGCGAGGTGAGAATGTGCCTGGTAAATAGACATTGGGCATCCCGGGAAATGCCTTCTGCAGCTCTGCCAGACTACCATCATCGCCGCCCAAGATTATAAACAACACCTTGGGATTATCCTTTGCAGACTGGAGTAAATGCTCAAAGCCTTTGACTGGATTTAGCCGGCCCACGCTAAGCGCCACATGCTCCCAGCTTTTTGCGGAAAACTTTGCTGGTAAACCCTCTAAAACCTGCTTTCTGGATAGCTCCGGAGCCTGATAATACTCGTCTGACAGTGAGTTACCTACCACTACTAGCTTACTATCCGCAATTCCAAATCTTCTGAGCACAGTTTTCTCAGTTGAACTCAATAAAAAGTACTTATCTACAAAGCGCATCAACAGCACTCCGAAAGTCAGATCGTGCAACAAGATGAGTAGCCTCATGAAAAAGGACCTGCCAACTGTAGTAAAAGGGTTGTGGGTGCTAAGCACGATACGCTTGCCTCTCAGTTTAGTTGCTACTAGAGCCATGTATAGCTCTGGTTTGCGGATTCCATGAACATGTACCACGTCGTAGTCTAACTTCATTAGTTCAGACCAAAACGCCGGCGCGAGCTTGTGAAATTGTGAGATAGAGGCCGCCATCGGCACACGAACTACAGAAATACCTTCAATATTGTGACTTCCCAGAAGGTTCTTTGGCAAACGCCTGGCGCCTCTATCTGCATCGCTAGTCAGGACTTGCACCTCATGCCCCGCCGCCATAAGCCCGCTGGCGATGTCATGTACCTGGGTTTCCACTCCACCCACCACTGGGTGATAAAAAGTAGTTAGCATTAAAACTTTCATTACTCCACGCCAGGTCTGAATTTATCGAAATGCCTAGCGCTGATGACCTCTTGGCTAAACTCTTTTTCTGCCTGCCTCTCAAAGACATGGATTTCGCTATTTGTCATAGGCACAACTAACCTACCACCCACTTTAAGCTGCAGCATTAGCTCCTCTGGAACGCTTTCGTAGGCAAAAGACACGTGAATTGCATCAAAGGGAGAACGGGATACTAAACCAGCCTCGCCATCTTTAAATACAATTTCATAATTGCTTATCTGCTTGTACTTAGCTAGATTACTCCTGGCTAGGCTACTGACCTGCTGATTGCGCTCTACGCTGTATACGTAGCCGCCTGGTGAAACCGCCAGAGCAATCAGCGCTAGTGAATACCCCGCGCCTGTGCCCAGCTCCAGTACCTTATCGCCCTGCTTTAGCTTGAGCGCCTCTAACATCTGAGCTACCAACACCGGGCTGCTAGTCTTCTCCCCAAAGGCGAACTCCAGATCCACGTCAGTATAGGCGCTGGCGTGCACGCTCTCTGGTAAAAAGTCAGCCCGGTCCACAGTCGCAAAAGCCTCTTTGAGATTATCCGATTTGAGCATTGGCGATTTGCCAGTAGTTAATACCTGGTACAAATAGTCTTTTGTCCAAGAAAATGCCTGAAAAGAGCCAAAACTGTCCATGGTTGAGCTAAATTTGCTAAATTAATATAGCTATACTGAATGATACCTGATCAAATAAATAATGCGAACTAGAATCAGACAATTTACAGTGTTTTTTCTAATCTCCAGCATTATGGTGATGGGGCTGCAGTTGGTAAATGCTTCAAGTGGGGGGATATTAGAGCTTGCTAAACGAATCGCCGAAATCTCTCCTGAAGAAAAGACTGCTGGATTAGACTCGCCTGCGGGCGATGCTACTCAAGCGCAAGCTAAATCTGAACAAATTAAGCAAAATCTGCGCAGGCAAAGAACCTATGAGTTGAAATCCATGCCCGATAAATTCCTAAGACCTGTCGCAATCTCTACCAGCAGCACCGGAACCAAACCCACTATTACAGAGGCAAATAGCGACAGATATGACATTACCTGGAGCATGAAACTACCTATGTTCGAATGGTTAAACTCCCAGAACATTGGAGGGACAACTCAAACCCCCGCAACTGCTCCTTGTGCCATGGCCAGCAATGAATTTCCAAGTGGCGGTCCTAACCAAAGGAATCAGATTTTCCCCAACTGGCTAAATCTATACTCTGTTGATTTACCTCTGCCCGCGCAGTCGATGAGTAGCGAAAAAATTGATGGAATTCCGTTCCAGTTCAACGGAATTGGGTGCTTAATTGGCTATGAGGCGGGTAGAAATATAATTGAGAACCGACCTCAACTATCTAGCATTACCTCAGGTGGTTATGATTTTTCCGCAGGCAGTGAATTAATTTCAGGCAAATCAGAATTGAATGCCGCGAGCGCATTTTCAAATCTGCTAGATAAGGTGAATCTAGATGCACTTGCTAACTCACAAAAAATATACCGTGATACAAACCCTGAAGCATTTAGTAGCACGGTCAGTATAAACAGTCTCTACCAAGGCGACGTATCTACAACGCCTGCCTTCCTGGTGGATGCAGATTCTCAAATAAAGGTTTTGCATGCGCAAACTAATCCACAAAGCATTCAAATTCCATACCTGCTTGAAGCCCTAAAATCAGCCTTTAAAATCCAACATACCCTGCGTACTCAGACATATGGAGTAAATACAAAGTTCATTCAAAGAAATAACGTCGGTCTACAAATCGAGATCACCAAAAATATTTACGACAAACAGGCTCGCTCAGGTGGCATTCTCGGTCAACTTGAGCCATTGACGGTGAGTTTTGATGATGCCACTATCAACGCTGAACTAAATCAAAGTATCCCTTCCCAAAGCCCCAATGGATATATTTCGTTTAGATCTGCCACAAGTAGCCAAAAGGCCGTAATGACATTCCCATGGCTAGGCCAAATACGTGAGATCATGCGTAGGTATTCACTGGTAGAATCTGGGCCGGTTGAAACTGATATAAATAGAGTGCGTCAAAATCGTGCTAATTATCTCGATCCGATAATGGAAGCTATAAACAACACTAGCCTGTCGACACCAGCTGTCGGTCTATCTGCAGGTGGGAGTTTTGATGTAAAACGTCTACTCAATAGCAGCGGGAGTTCAAATCCTTTTGCTGGCGGTGACCTGTACACACAGATGCTTTCCACAGTGCGCAACGACCTAATAATATACGCCTGCCAAGATTTGGACTCGCTAGCAACAACAATTGAGAATTTGCCAAACAAGCCGAGTTTGAATGGCGCAGATAATAATGCTAAAAAAGGCACCTTAGCGCAGATTCTTAGACAAACCGATTGCTGGGATAGTTTGGGAGATATGAAGAACCCATTGCAAGAATTCCTATGCGGTCAAGGCCTCGAAGCCATCTACTGTCAAGGCTACGACACCCAGACTGATATCGGAGAGATCTGCACCCCTTTTGATAGCTCCGATGTACCAAATTTAGAAGGAGCTGCCACTATCAATGCTTTAAGACCAACCGAGGCCAACGGTTGGATATCAAATAGAGTAAGTCAAGATCACCCTGCAATTGACTGGGCTATAGGCAAAGGCACAGTTGTCAGGGCTATCTCGCAGTGCACAGTTGTCTATGCAAACCGCACTACTCAACAATCGCAGAATGAATACTATCTATGGTTTAACACAGCCAACTCTAACGCACCTCGCAAAGATCCTAATGGCAATCCTAGCGATCTATATCAAGGTTTTGGCAACACAGTTATGCTTGAATGCCCAGTAGGTGGTGGTAATGGAAGTAATAGCTTTGATTGCCAGTACTCACCTGGTCAACGCTGTATTGCAGCTGTTTACGCACATCTCAATGGGTTTGCTCCTGGGATTAGCCCAGGTGTCAAGGTAGAGGTAGGTAGAGCACTTGGAGTAACTGGCGATACCGGGAATAGTACAGGGCCACATTTACACTTCGAATTGCGTAAAAAATTACGCGCAGGTAGTTTCGTTGGATTTACTCGCTCTGATGGCACTGGACCTACTGTCTATGGATTTCAAAACCCCAAAAATCCACAAAATGACCCCAACTATATCGACCCCTACTGTCTATTCTCAGGTGAGTGCAAGCTGGCTCTGAGCGGCGCGGGCTTTATCCCCGGTGCGGGTGGGTCTTCCGGTAATCAGGTATGCGCAGAACCAACCCCAACTGGCAGCATCATTGTGGCCCGCAATGCACCCGCTGCCGACATAAGTAAAATTGTTGAGAGAGTACAATCGAACTGTAATAATGACTCCAACACCTGTAGATTCCTTTTGGATAATCTTGATGAAAGATATGCACGAATTATTGGTACAATCCAAGCTAGGACTGGAGATATCAATGGCAATACTCGAGCCGCAAGCGCGTCTAACCCCACCTATAGCATAATTAAATCTGTAGCAGAGGCCCTTAATATGCCTCCTGAGAAAATCGCTGCTCACTTGCACGTTGAAAATTTCGGCGCAAATCAAAGTAATGCTCGTATCCAAAATCGATTCAATGGGAATCTCGACCAAGTTCTACACGCTGAGCCAAACGGCTACGGCTGCCTTGGACCTGGTCAGTTCTGCCCAGGTACGCTGCAGGCCTACTTCTATCCAGGAGGTACCTCATATTCAGGGGTACTTAAGTGTGTGCAGAGGTTAGGATTTGCTTACCAGGATGGCGACATTATCGATCCAACCTATGTGGGTACAGCAATATGTGCTAGTGCCAGCAAACTCAGCAATGATAAAATCTCTCGTTTTGCGGATACTGGTTGGGAAGATGGATGTTGCGATCAGTCTGGTAATTTCACCCCAGGAACCTGCCCTGGTTATTATGCGGCGAGCAGATATTTCGGTGGTACTAGTGGTATTTATGGCAAAGCTGCTGACGAAACTTCAAATATATGCAGAGAAGACAGCCTTATTACTATATATAAAGGAGAACTTGCAGTATTATGAAAAAGATAGACGCATTTGACAATAGAATCATCATAATGGCAGTTCTTTTAGGGCTGGTACTTGTAGTGATATTCATTGTACTAAGGCCCGCAGCTAAAGAGCCAGTTGCCCCACCGAACGTAGTCGTCACTAGAAATGGCGATAAGCTAACCGCTGAAGTCCAAAGGCCTATTACCGAAGAAGAGAAGAGTTCTCTGGCTGATGAAATCTCCAAAGAATTCGGAGTTGAAGAGGTTGAGATCGAAGTAGCCAGGCCATACACCGAGGAAGGCCAAGAATTTCTGCTGCCAAGGATAGATCCTGAGTTTATCGAGAGAGAAATTAATC
>CALFHW010000126.1 GCA_937876695.1 uncultured bacterium | reverse complement strand
ATCAATTCCTAATGACATCGTATACTGATTCTAAGCTAGAAGAGTATGAATCAAAACTCTCAAAAAAATCACCTGTCTCTGTGTCAAAACAATTAGAAGGGCTTCTGAGAATACAACAGCAACGGGCTATGTTGTCGATGAGTGTTCTAGATGGGCTTTCACCAAATACCGTCTCAGGCGCCACTTATCTTATTGATGCAATAACTGTCACAATTGCCACAGGAGTAGTTAATTATGTGGCAAGCCAGCATTCTATTACTGACTTCATAGCTCACACAGGGGTTTATATAGCTGGATTTGCAGGGGTTGAGGCATTTCTTCGCAATGTAAATGATCGCAGAAAAAGAGCTAGCATTATTAAATAATTAGTATTTAAAACTTTCTTGCAATCCTTGTGGATCTTGTGTACGCTTGGATTATATGAAGAAAGTGCTGCCTATCATAATCCTGCCAATATTAGCCATAGTAGTGCTAATCGGTGGTTTCGTATCATTCCCTAGAACTACGGTAGAAGCAGCTGTCGGCAAAGTCCTTACTGAGACCTACAGTGAAGGCGGAGCTTCATTTTCTCTTTCTTATGGAAGTACAGCGCCAGATACATACAATAGTAACCCCATCAACGTCAATGAGTTCGTCATGATCGCCACCATCGCCTACAGAGGTCCAAACGGCGGCCTAGATAGGGTAGATAGTATAAATTACAATGGTAACGGTCTCAATAAGATATGTGCGACAGCGGATGGAGAGTATGGGATAGAAATTTGGTACATTAATCATCCGACCCCTGGAGATGGTTATACGCTGGAAGCTACCTTCAATGATGAGGTAGACAGTAGGTTTGTGGCAGTTAGCTTCTTTGCAGATGTAGACGAGAATAATCCAATTGGTGACAGTATTTGTACAAATGGAGAAGAGAAGTGGGTCGATCCAGGAGGATTAGGTTACGAACTGCCAAATGGAGAGATTTCTTCTAGTACTGATTCAATGGTTCTCTCCGGTGTGATGAGCTATTCAGACAGCAATACTCTTACTCCCAGCAGCGCCAGCGATACCATCGAATGGAATGTCTTCGAGACAAATATAGTCACTAGTGGTTTTACGGTACAAGGAGACACTACCATGAATGTCACCTGGGATATGACATCTCAGTGGCCTTGGTCTATGTATGCTGTTTCACTCAATCCATCAGGCACTCCAGTAGGGGACCCTGAAATTACTATTACCGACACACCTCCTGCAGTGGTCGATCAATCTCAGACAGCATTTATCGCCGGTTATGTCTTTGATCCTAGTTGGACAACTGACACTATTGCCTACGAGTTAAAAGACGCCAATACCGACGCATCCATCGATACTGGCTTTGCAGATATTGTCTTAGTATCTGGCGACTACACCGATTTTGAGATAGATCTAGAGAATTTGGTAGTTAAAGATTATAAGGTAATTATCACAGCAACTAACAGTATTGCCAATACAGACGTAGAAGAGGTCCTATTTGAAGTCTATTTCCCCGCACCTGTGTGCACCTTAGAAAATCTCTCCTACCCAACGGCAGATACTACACCTACCTACACAGGAGAATGTGATGATACCCATGGAGTCGCAGAAATGGGTTTCACAGTAAATAAGGTCGGGGATCCTTTTGCTATTGCTTACACCCCAATAGTTTCTACCACAGTTGGTAGTTACGGCGACAATCATGTCGAGGTTGCTTTTACTATTCCTGTTTCACTCTCAGATGGAAGTTACATTATCACTATGGGTGCTACCAACAATCTCGATGCTTCAGTGGAAGCACTCGACAGGGCTTCTGACTTTATCGTGATCGAGGCGGTAGATAATCTCCCACCTAGAGTAGTGTTCAACGAAATGATTCCAAACCCTACTGTCAGCACAACTCCATTCTTGACGGGTGCTTGCAGAGATAACTATCAGTTTGAACTGAACTCGAACGTCGCCTCTATCGATTACAGAATAGATGGCGGGAGTTGGACGACTATTCCTGCCCTAGATGGCAACTTCAATAGCACTAGTGAGACATTCAGCACACAAATCGG
Organism: uncultured bacterium; assembly: GCA_937876695.1. Classification (GTDB taxonomy): domain Bacteria; phylum Patescibacteriota; class Dojkabacteria; order CALFHW01; family CALFHW01; genus CALFHW01. Next base: position 5,127 of record CALFHW010000126.1, on the reverse strand, counting down.
GCCATTGGCGGTGGGTACTTATGATATCGACATTAGATGTGCAGATACTGCCGGTAACTCCACCGAAGACAACTCTTCCAGTCCTTCACAGTCATTAGAAGTGATCTCCCCATCTGGTGCATCGCCAGAGATCGTCAGCTTCAATGAGGATTTCTCAACTCAGGCTCGCAACGCTCTAGCTTATACCGATGCAGTTTGGGGGAATGGCATAGTCAGACTTCGAGATACAGTTACTTTTGATAAAGTCCCCCTAGATACCACCGGTTTTGCTCCACGGTATGACGACTTGACCAGTTACTCCAGCTACAGAATGAGTGAGGGAACTGACGACCTAGTTTGGTACGTCAAACAAGATGAGTTTGCTAGTTACAATAGAACTTCAGGTGTGACAACCAGCTACCCAGGCAGCACATATGGTTTAAGCGAATTCAACGATATTGCCCAGGTCAAAGCAGGTAACGGCGACGTCTTAGTTTGGGTCTCTAGTAGATTAGGCTTACTCTTACTAAATGTGACCACAAATACTCATACTCTATACACTACAGTCAACTTCTGGAGTCCAAACCACTGGCCAAACAGAATCGCTACAGATACACGTGACGGTCGTATGGGAGCGTATATTAGAGTAGAAACTCCGCTAGTAGGCGCATTTACCACCAGACTTATTTACATCGACACCAATGGCACATTTAATACTCTTGGAGATGACACAGTGCGCAGATTTGCTCCTGACGGTACGATTGATACCGAGAATGCCTACCATATCATGTTGGATCAGGATAAAGATATGTTATTTGTCAGCACTTATCAGGAAGGCCTAGGAGCTATTTATGACGCCAATGACCCAACCAATGCAGGTAATGATCAGAGATCTTTCATTGCTGACGCAGGTAGTATAGTGACTGATTTTGCCCAGGATAAAGCAAATGAGGCATTGTTCGTAACTGATTTCGATGGTTCTGCTATCAGAATTATCGACTACTCCACAGCGGGAAGTGCCACTACCATAACTGGATCCACCACCACAGACTTAGTTCTAGGCAGCGAGCTCGGCGGTTATACTTTAGAACATATTGAGTTTCTGGCAGGACCGCAGTACATCGGTGGCCAATTATTCATAGGAACTAGAGAAGGGCAGGTGCTTTATTATAATACCAACGGTAGTTATCATGATTCTCAGGATGATAATCTAATTGTGCTCGACACGGCTAACTTCGTTTACCCACTTTGGATTTCAGGCATTGTAGTGGATGACTACAATACGCTTTACGTCACTCTAAATAGACAAGGTCTATACAGACTTGATCTAGAAAGAAGTTGGGAGAGTTTGAATACAGCAGTTGCAGTAGCTGGGCCTTCAGAAGACAAACTATTTGTAAATAATATCAGTCTAGAAAGCATTGAAATCATAGATAGAATCGATTCTGACGGTGTATCTGCCCCTTCATCTGTAGCACCAGTTACTACCTACATCTCAGTTGATGACGGTGTAAGTTGGGACCCAATTGCTACTGGTGAGACAAAATTTGTGCCTGAGGATGACTATAGAGTGAAATTTAGGATGGATCTCGAGGAAAACCCTGGGACTACACCGGTTATCAACCAATATAGCTTAACTTTTGCTAGTTACCAGACAGTACCTGCGGATGACGATATGATAGTGGCTGCAAGTCCTGCAGCAGTCGCGCCAGGTGGAGCATTTGCTGTTAGCGTGAACGTAGTTGACCAGCTAGGCTTCTCAATGACCGGCTACAACAGTGCTTTTTCACTACAGTTAATAAATGCCGGCACAGGACTACCTGCAGCAGGTCTAACTGTGACAGCAGCAGGTTTACTAGACGGCGAGGCCATAGTGCCTAATGCCATCGCTAACGTCGGTACCTACTACATACGAATCAGCGATGGCACCTACACTAGAGACACAAACTTAATAGTAGTCAGCACTACGCCTGTCACTCCTCCAGTTACACCGCCCGCCACGCCACCCGTCACGCCACCATCCAGCGAGGATGACGACGAGCAGACAGGAGTAGGCTCAGACAACCAAACCGATGGCGGCGATGATACTACCACAGAAGAGGAAGAGGGATTCGCTGAGGAAGACTTCACCCCCAGCCCAATTTTCGGAGGAGCACCAATTGTCGTGCCTACATCTGGTGGGGTAGAGGAAGATATCGAAATCTGCTATGGGGAGACAATCACACTTAGCGACTTACAAGAAATCTTCAGTGGACTTATCCGTGGCGAAACTCAGGTAGACTTCTACCGAGGCACTATATTTGAGAACACCATAATAGAGAGTCTGGGCCGTTCACTAGGCTTAAGTGGCCTGCTTGCGCTTATAGCTGGGGGTCTAGTTGGTCTTAACTTGCTTGCATTCCTGTCCTTTGTAAACAGTCCTAGCTTGTTATTCAATATCTTTGGATTCCTAGTACTTCGAACCCGCAAGAAACCATGGGGTATAGTGTATGACGCTTTGAGCGGTAAACCAATTGCCTTTGCAGTTTGCAGACTATATCTATCAGGAACTACCAATTTAATGACTCAGACAGTGTCTGATCTAAGTGGAAGATTCGGATTAATTATCTCCCCAGGTAGCTACCGTCTAGAGGTTTCGCAGTCAGGTTATGTAGTCTATAAAGAGGAGATTAACCTTGCCAAAAACCAAGTAGCTAGAATCGGCGATGTCCCTCTATACAAACACGACTTAGCAGTAGACGAGGCGGCTGTAAGAGTGTTTGACGGCATTTGGAGTTGGGTGAAATCTACTTACCGTGGTATTTCACCATATCTATTTGTATTTGGCTTCTTCTTCTCGATCTTGAGCATGATTTTCTCGCCAAATATCTTCAACACTATTATCTTTGCCGCCTACCTAGCTGTATCTCTTATCTATCTGTACCCAGTTATCACCGGCCGTAATAGACGATACGCATCTGTCGTCGATAGTGAAACTGGATTGAGAGTGCCTTATGCTATCGTCAAAATCTTTAATAAGAAGAACTGGGAGTTAGTGGACTCACAGTCCACCAATTACAACGGAAAATTCGATTTCTGGGTCGATTCTGCGGACTATGCGTTGTTGGTAGCCAAGAAGGGCTATAAATTCCCTTCGAAAGCAAACAAGTACCCTGTAGCTAAGGAAATGTACTCATCTATGATCATGGTTCACTTATCTAAGGGCCAAAACAAACTGAAAGTATTAGTCGACCCAGCAGGGTATGTAGGGGAAGCTGGTCAGAGTGGTGCTACTGGTCAAGTTAGTCAGGCTAACAGGACTGGAAACTCAAGCGCAACAGGCCAGGTGACGCCCTTAAACACCGCCGGCGGCGAGAGCAACTTAGATTCCCCCTTCAGCTAAATCACTTACTTTTAGCCAAAACTTGATGCTATAATTAATTAGCTTCTCGAGTGTCACGTGATTTTTGCTGACGCTTTTCCTTAAGGGAGCTATAAATTACCCCGGCCCGTGGGCCAGGGTTGAGGCGCCCACCTGCTAACTACAGCAAGGAAATTAGTGATACCGAGAAGCCAACTTTTCCCCGTTTGATTTCGTTTCCATTGCTGCTGTTGCACTTCTAACAATGCCCTAAATAAGGGCTCATCATAATGTCATCGAAAATGTGGCTAAGACAATAGCCACGTATTGTAGATTATTTGTGATATAATTGTATTTATGGAAACCATTGTGAATAAGATCTTGAAGAGCATTAGTGAGCCTGGAGGTATGAGTGCAACAGATCTGGCAGTCGGTTTAGCCATCAGTAGAACCGCTGTCAGGCATCATCTACAAGCGCTAGAACAACAGGGGTTGATCACTCAGCAAAAGCAAGGCAAACAAAGGCTATATTTCATGGCCTCTGACAGTTCGGTGGCAGCTGTTTACTCGCAGAGGATTGAGGACATCCTATTGGAGGCTAAGCAGATCGGTGATCAAGAGGGTGGGGTTTTTCAAAAACTAACACAGAATCTAGGCCAAAAGCTCGGCAGTTCTGGCCATGATCTACACGGCTTGGGTCAAAACCAAGGTCAACTGCAAGGGGAATACCTGCAAAACCGCAGCAAGGTCGGCGCCCATAAACCAAAACTGGCATTTATCAACTATTTTGACCTACTACCTAAGACCCGAGAAGAACTCGCCAATTATTATCAGTTAATCGACTTTTCGGATAAAGAGCTAATAATTACCCCCGAAGAATTCGTGTATAGGGGCAGAGAGGCCGAAGTTATCGTGAATAACTGGGGCTGCGAGGTGGACGCAGCGCTACTGAGCCAATTGCCAAATTTGCAGTACATGCATTTGTCTACCCATTCGTATAGTTATGTCGACTTAAAGGCCGCACAAGAGCGTGGGGTGAGAATTTCGCACTTCAAAACCGACCGCTATAAGAAAAACGCATTGTTAGAGTATCTGCTGGCACAGACGTTTGCCTTGCTGAGAAAAGTAGAGAGTGCGGCCGATGAAGTGGCAGGAGGCGTCAAAGAATTCAGACAATTCCGCGGCGAGCAGCTCAGAGGCAAGTGCGCAGCAGTTTTTGGCACCAATGACGCGACCAAAGAGTTGGTATTGATTCTGAAGAACTTGGGTCTGGAAGTAATTGTACACAATGACGATAAGTTCTACGATCCGGCGGATTTTGGCGTGAGCAGGTTTGCCTCCATAACAGATATCCAAGCCCAGGCTGATATTGTCTACTTTTTAAATCGTGGGGCTTTGGCCTTCGGTAATTCTTACTACAACTTAGACAAAAAAATCCTCTCTGGGTTTAAAAAACCGGTTTACATCGTCAGCGTCACCAAACACGAACAGATCGATTATGACATCATCAGGAAATTAATCGTGGCAGGCAGAATCAAGGGAATAGCCTTTGATTTCTTAAAGGAATTTACCCAAACCGCACCATTGATAAACGGCAGCACCGGTAAGATCTTGTATTTACCAAACGTACTGATTACGCCCGATATTAGCTGGTATACAGATGAAAGTGTCGAACTGATGAACCAAGAGGTGTTGGAGTATCTGCTGGCTTTTGCCAAGGGTGATAAATCGAACATGCTTATTTAACAATTAATGACATACTTAACATGAAATTTGTGGCCTTAGACAATTCGTATTTGCCCATGAAG
>CALFHW010000125.1 GCA_937876695.1 uncultured bacterium | reverse complement strand
TTCGCTACCTTAGGACCGTTATAGTTACGGCCGCCGTTTACTGGGGCTTCAGTCAAAAGCTTCGCTTGCGCTAACTTCCTTCCTTAACCTTCCAGCACCGGGCAGGTGTCAGACCCTATACAGCATCTTTCGATTTAGCAGAGTCCTGTGTTTTTGATAAACAGTCGCCTGGGCCTCTTTACTGAGGCCTCCCCTGGGGGAGGCGTCCCTTCTTCCGAAGTTACGAGACTATTTTGCCTAGTTCCTTAGCCACGACTCACTCGAGCACCTTAGGATTCTCTCCTCGACTACCTGTGTCGGTTTTGGTACGGGTTGCTTCACTTCGGCTTTTCTTGGAAGCGCTTTCCCTGCAGCAGCTTCGCCCGGAGGCTAGGCCTTGACTATTCCGTCAGTCTCCAGCAGGTACGGCGCTCCGTCCCCTTTTTAGTGTGAGCAAGTACGGGAATATTAACCCGCTGTCCATCCACTTCCCCTCTCGGGTACGCGTTAGGTCCCGACTAACCCTCAGCTGATTAGCATGGCTGAGGAAACCTTAGTCTTTCGGTGAGGGGGTTTCTCGCCCCCTTTATCGTTACTTATGCCTACATTTTCTTTTCTGTCCGCTCCACAATGCCTCGCGACACTGCTTCGGCGCAGACAGAATGCTCCCCTACCAGATATATCCTACGATATAAATCCATAGCTTCGGTACTATACTTATGCCCGATTATTATCCATGCCGGACCGCTCGACTAGTGAGCTGTTACGCACTCTTTAAATGAATGGCTGCTTCCAAGCCAACATCCTAGCTGTCAATGCAGTCCAACCGCGTTGTTTCAACTTAGTATAGATTTGGGGACCTTAGCTGTTGGTCCGGGTTCTTTCCCTTTCGGACATGGACCTTAGCACCCATGCCCTCACTGCCGCGCAACATTTATTAGCATTCGGAGTTTGTCAGGAATTGGTAGGCGATGAAACCCCCGCATCCAATCAGTAGCTCTACCTCTAATAAACTTATCGCGACGCTGCACCTAAATGCATTTCGGGGAGTACGAGCTATCTCCCAGTTTGATTGGCCTTTCACCCCTACCCACAGGTCATCCGAAGACTTTTCAACGTCAACCGGTTCGGTCCTCCACTTTGTGTTACCAAAGCTTCAACCTGCCCATGGGTAGATCACAAGGTTTCGCGTCTAATCCTGCCAACTAAGCGCCCTATTCAGACTCGCTTTCGCTCCGCCTCCGCACCTGAAGTGCTTAAGCTCGCTGGCAAAATTAACTCGTAGGCTCATTATGCAAAAGGCACGCCGTCACCCAACTTGTGGGCTCCGACCGCTTGTAGGCGTACGGTTTCAGGTTCTCTTTCACCCTCCTATTCGGAGTGCTTTTCACCTTTCCTTCACAGTACTTGTTCACTATCGGTCTTTCAGGAGTATTTAGCCTTGGAGGATGGTCCCCCCATATTCAGACAGGATTTCACGTGTCCCGCCCTACTCATTTATCACTTATGTATGCCTTTCATGTACGGGGCTATCACCCTCTACGGCCGTTCTTTCCAGAACATTCTATTAAACATATAAAAGCTTTTGGGCTAATCCGCTTTCGCTCGCCACTACTTACGGAATCTCTTCGATTTCTTTTCCTCCGGGTACTTAGATGTTTCAGTTCTCCGGGTTTGCTTCCCTTGCGGGATAATACATCTTCAATGTATTGGGTTGCCCCATTCGGACATCCGCGGATCAATTCGTGTGTGCCGATCCCCGCGGCTTTTCGCAGCTTACCACGTCCTTCTTCGCCTCTGAAAGCCTAGGCATCCGCCATACGCCCTTAACGATTTCCTTCCTAATTGTTATATTAGTATATTTTTATACTCGGCGCCCGAAGGCGCTCGGTTTTCTCTTTGTGATGTCTTTACCGTTAATGTCAATGATCTTAATGTCTTTTCTTCGTCCTGATGAACAGATGTTGTTTTTGGCTCCATCCGTAACCTTTAAACCAGGCCCCCGAAACTGTGGAGAATAAGGGAGTCGAACCCTTGACCTCCTGCGTGCAAGGCAGGCGCTCTAGCCAGCTGAGCTAATTCCCCTCTATCAATTAGTAGTCTCGGGCAGGCTCGAACTGCCGACCTCTACATTATCAGTGTAGCGCTCTAACCAGCTGAGCTACGAGACTGCTTGCTATTAATCTCTTCCCTGTACTAATTTCTAGTGGGTTTATTTTTAAATACCAACCAAAGTAAAAAAACTAAAGCGAACTTCAAGCAAGCTCTTGTGTACTTGCGTACTTGTTTGTTTAACGTCCAAAGGACGCTCTAAAATGAGATGTTCCAGCCGCACCTTCCGGTACGGCTACCTTGTTACGACTTAGCCCTAGTTACCTGTTTTACCCTAGGCAGCTCCTTTTACGGTCACCGACTTCAGGTACCCCAGACTTCCATGGCTTGACGGGCGGTGTGTACAAGGCCCGGGAACGTATTCACCGCG
>CALFHW010000124.1 GCA_937876695.1 uncultured bacterium | reverse complement strand
TTGGCGCCAGGCTTTGTTAGCATTCATATATGGTAGTTGAAATGGACAATCCAATTGAGGTGGAAAGCTTCGCACCACCTATCCTCAACTTAATGCGCCTCCTACATAACGACCTCGATCAAAGTCCAGAAGGTCAAATAAGCTGGCTAAAAGAGGTGGGGTTTTTTCTGAGGGACATTCAACATCTCAGCAGCAGTTTTACTGCAGAAAATGTTTCATATCAGTATAAGGAAGCTGCGTGCAAATATCTAAACAGCAAACTGGGAGAGCTGGCAGCTGAGAAGGCATTTCTAGTAGACGATTACAAACTTAAACTTGCTGACTCAACTCTAGTTGAAAAGCCAGCCCACCCTCTAGAGCAGTTGATTATTAGACTCTACCAAGACGCACCACCACTTCTGACAGCAGACATATCTACTGGCAATCAGCCTGGAAATTTAACAGCAGAAGCAGAGGTTGGACCTGATAAATCCCCGAGAATACTGGGCAATTTTTCTAAAGGTGTTGTAAATGCTCTAGCATCGGCTACAACCGCAGTTAGTTCGCCCCCACAAGTCCTCCCTGTTACAACTACCGAATCAATCGATGTCCAGCAAATACAGCAGCTGCAGTTATGGGTCGATGAAAACAAACAGGTTCTGACGACCGGAATCCACTTGGAACAGGAGTATGACGACGCCCAAAGGCATGAGATCAGAGGGAGATTAGGCATTGAATTGGGCGCAGGCAACTTTGAGGTGTACTTTGAAGCTGCGGATGTTCCCCAAAGCGAGAGGATAGATCAGATTGTCGACGACATCATATTAAATAGATCAACAAGCCAAAGTTCACAGATTATGGCCGAATACGTCTATGCCGATTTAACAAGTATTAGTTTGGTTGATGAACTACTTATCTCTTTGGGTTTTGAGCTAGATGGTCTTAGCGATGCCGACAGATTTATCATCGCCTCAGAAATAAGCAATAGATTAGTACGAGAAATATATCCAGCCGAAATCGTCGCTGGTTATGCCTCCTATCCTGTAGTATATTTATCTAGAGACGCAGTAATCACTGCCGAGGGGACAGTGTATTTAGAGACAATTGCCCCTGGAGTTATTACCGCCTCAATTGAAAGGATTGAGGACCTCTGTGGAGTTGGTACAGGTGGTTGCTATAGATGGGCTGGTAGTACCATTTCCACTCCAAAGATCGGTACAAATATCCACGAATCTGCACATAAATTTGACAAGGTGCAATATCACATGGAAATGGTAGCTGAGATTGTTCGACTGTATGTGATATCGGAGTATTTTGGTATCTCAGGTAACGAAAGCGAAGGTGGTTATTCACCAGGGGCTGATCTTGCGGGAGCAATTACCAGTGTCATAGATGATGGCTTAGCTACTAGGGTTTTGGGAGCAAGATCAGTTGAGGATGTAAACGCTTATACAACTATACTGGCGCAGCGCATCTTACCTAAGTATCCGGGACTGCTCGAATGGCACTCAACTCTAATTAGCGGTAATTTTGTGCTACCCGATTTTACTTCGGCAGTTAATGATCCGGAATTAGGGACATTAGTATTTATGGACTTCGCTGACGCAGTGCACAAGTCATTTCGTAGAAGGGGCGGAGAATTCATACCTCCTGACGATATTAAAAGCTCTTTTGACGCGCTTATCGCCCGCTATACGACTAACCCCACAGAACAGATCACAGACCTTGAAAGTGCAATGGAGTTTTTGGGAACAGGGTCGTTGAGAACTACAAACTTTAGTGTGGATTTAGGCATAAGTTATGGCAGAAGGACTGAAACGGAAGAGATTTCGGTAGCATTTAATGAAATTGCCGAAGTTGTAAGAGATACAATTATATTAGGTGAACGTGAAAAATCATTTATAGTTAGAGCCCTGGCAGACAGTTACGGCATATTGTTACCAGCCGAACCTACGGCAGATCAAATTAACGCCATCACTCTCTGGGGGATAGAATCGAGCCTTAATTTCCAAGGGAGGTCTACTAGTTTTATAGATTTTGAGGCAATTTTCGAACAGGTGGGACTACCCTATCTGAAAAAGGACCTTTCGAATGCTGAGGACTGGCTAGTGCAGCTAAACGACTGGTCACTTAAATCTGAAAACGGAGGTGTCGAAGTCAGCTTTGCAGGCGGCGGTAGCTTTGTTTTATGGGACAGGCAGGACTACGTTTTTGAACTGGATGCGGTGCTTTTGCCTATGGAAGGACTCAATAGCGAATCAATCAACTTTTATGCAACCCTAATGAGGGCAAATAGGCAAGCCAATGCCGATTTTGCTGAATTATTAGCTAGTTTTGACACAACATTTGAAATTATAAAATACGATGCAGCGCAGATAAATGTTTTAAATGCAGCGAGCGTCGAATACGCGAGATGGGACGTCCTATTCGAACAAGATGATAACCTCTGGGGGCTAGTATTTAATGGCGCCAATCCTGCACAGCTGATAAATATTAAGGCTGCATTAGTACTATCTGCCCTACCCAATTTTCTAAAGGGCTTGGATATTACTAAGTTTGGGGAAATCACCATCGGCCTTGACGGTGGTGGTACTGTAACTGTAAATCAAATTCTTAATATCATCGGCAGGCAACCATTACCAGTGGATAATGGAGTATCTGATCTACTAATTCATACGGCTGCAGTTAATACAGATCCTGACTATAATACGATGCTACTTACGTCTGTAATACCCCCTGCTAGTTCATTCTTACAATTCCTCAATGCAGACGGTTTGAGAGTGGTTTTCGACGAGTTTAGACCCCTGATTAATGACGTGTTACAAAAAGGTATTACCGAGGGGCAAACTATTGAACAAATCGGAGCAGAACTCGAGAAACTCTTAGCTGATAATATTATCAATTTTGCGGTTAATACTGGCAATTAGGAGTGTCCTGTAGTATTTGAGGAAGATGAAACTGAACTTATATTCTATTGTAAATCATTACAAAGAAATTAATTCCTCCTATCTTCTCTCTAACCTAATTAAAATTTGTACTTAATCCACATCCTCATCCTCTTGGAAAGGTAAAGTCTGGAACCCGAAGTGTACCCATTTTGCTTAAACTTGGGTGGAATTATTCATCCAGAGCTACTTCCTGGTGTTTCCTACTTTTCATTCGTTCAATATTTTACGAGTTTACTATTATATCCTGATGGTATATAATCTCGATGAGATATGAATGGCAGTTTTGTCTTCAATCTCAGTTCTTTAACAATCCTGTTAAGTTAAATCATAGAGAACTTCTATTTGCGGAATCCAACGATACCTCAGAAGAATAATCAAATTCCAGCCCGTATGTGTGTAAGACAAGAGTAGCCAAAGGCCAATTAATCAAGCCAAAACTCCCCTTGCCTCACCCCCATCCGGGCCTTTTGAGGCATCGTTGGATTTTGCAATATAAGGAGATTCAGATGAAAGATTTTAAACCAGGCTTTTATGACAAACTCTTTTGGTTAGTCGTAATGCCAATCCTGGCAGGAGGTTCTGTATTGATTATAGTAATACTCCAAAGCGTTGGATAATTCCAACTTCTTGATAGTATTGAATGACGAGCAAAATGATTAAACCTAGCAGGATTTTAGCTAGGAGGCGAGAAGAACCGATTTGTTTTGTACATTTTGTATAAACGAATTGGTCCCGTCGGATTGAAAATATTTTTTATTAACAATCCTAACTTCTCCCTCCTCGCTTTACTCATTTTTTACAAATTTTCGAGTTATATCTAATAAAAGGATTTAGCCCTATAGTATTGCTTAATATATCCTGATGTTATATAATAGAGGTGAGTTATGAATGGCATTAATGTCTTCAGACTCAAGTTCTTTAACAATCCTGTTAGGGTAAAAATCACAAAAGATCTCCTATTTGCGAAATCTAGCGATACCTCAGAAGAATAAACAAATTGTTAGCCCGTATGGGTGTAAGACAAGAGTAGCCAGCATTCCAAGCCACGACCATCAACAGTCAAAGCAAAGAACCAAAGCTCCCCTTGCCTCACCCCCATCCGGGCCTTTTGAGGTATCGTTGGATTTTAATAGAGGAGCACTCTCATGATTAAAAAGATTTTCAAGAAGACGGAAAGACCATTTTTGTTTGTCCTGTTTGGAGCCTTTGCTGTTTTTGCATTACTAATCATTGGCGTTCTTAGCGTAAACGCTCAGGATAACAATCTCCCCGACATAGTCCCGGGTGATACAGTAAGGATAGGCGATGATGAATCAAGTTTATATGCAAGGGTATTAAGAGTTGGGAGCGAATTCATTCGCGTATACGCTCACCCAGTCGTATTGAATTTCCTACCAGAAGATTGGCACCTTCTGACAGTTGTTGTCCAAGAAGGTCCCATCGATTTTTGCTGGGCTGAAATAGGTTCTAGCTTCAGAACAATTGATCCAGGCTCTGGAACAATTATTTCTTTTGACTACACACAGGAGAGAGGATGTATCCTAAAAATAAATTTGTTCTTACCGGAATATGGTAGCGCGGAATTGGAGCAATTAATTTGGCATTTTGCCAACCAACTTCAGTTGGATGAAAATGCTCAAGACATTCGTACCACGTCTCCAGAAGAACTCACAGGTGAGCTAACCTATGAAACGGTTCAGTTTCAACCTTATGTCTTCTCTCGAGTGGCATACGGTACTATTTTCTTTCAGAGCATTGGTGGCCTAGGGGCTGGTTGGAACAACTTCGCATTTTATTGCGATGTTGATGAAGGATGTCCAATCGACCCGCTAATGTTTTTCACTGGTGTGGGAACGGACCCTTATCTACCGCTAAAACCACAGATTCAAGAAATACAAAAAACCAACCCAATGTGGGGTGGTCTTCAAGCAGTTATAAGCTACAGCTACGGCTACGACCATGTCGTTTGGGCACTTGGTGATTAAATTCCCCTAACAGGAAGCCTTGGAGGCAGGAAAGCAGCAGATTTTTGCTGACGAACCATGTATGTTTTGTTATCTTTTTAGCACTCATCTGGTCCGTGTGGATTGAAAAAATACTATTATTTAGTATCTCTCTCAACCCCCTTTTCTCCCTCCTGGCTTTCTCTCTTTTCCCTTTGTTCTTTATTATTAGCCTCTTCATGAGGTTTTTTTGTGTTTAATTGGCTAGATATTAACCTATAGTCTGTACTTTTGGGGTAGGTATGGTGTATAATGTATACACCACGCCCGGTATAATCATTTGCCCCTGATTATAGTCAATATCAATGATTAGTTAATATATTAGCTAGAATACTTTGCGTAGGACTCAGATTTACTTAGATAGCAGTATCATTAGGCTGCTCACACAATTAGCCGCCAAGACAGGCAAGACCAGATCAGAGCTCATCAGAGATGCCATCACCGAAGTCTATTCCAGAAACGACGTCAAAGCAGTAGTCAATAAGATCGCGGGATTACGCAGTTTTGCAGAGTTTGAATTAGACAAATTAACCGCATCCTATAGGAAGGAGAGAAAATGGTAATAGTAGATACAGATGTAATAATCAAATGTTTGCAGCAGAAAAAGACGTATTTAGCCGAGGTGACAGGGCTACTCGAAATGGCCGCTGGTGTTATCACCCCCGTGCAAATTACAGAGGTATATTCACATGCCTTGAGCGAGGAGTTACCCATGATAGGAGCATTTTTCGATTTGTTCAAAGCAGAGAAATTCGATAGAAAAGTAGCCGAACTAGCAGGAGAGTTTATGCAGCAGTACAAGCCGTTCTACCCAAATTTAACCACAGCAGATTGTTTGGTCGCCGCAGTAGCAGCGCTCAAGGAATATGAGGTGTATACCTTACACCCACAACACTTTCCTATGACCGAGGTGAGACTTTATCATAAGACCATCAATGCCATTACAGCCAGTACCAAGCCTAGGTTGGAGAATTTTGAGAATTAGTTGCAAAAACTTCGGAGGCTAGTTATAATACCGAAACAAAACCGAATATTATTTAAGAGCTAGATACATGCTAAACCTGTCCAAATTTCAACCCCGATTTCAGCTAGATAAGCCGCTCACGTCCAAGCAGAAGAAACTGCTGCATTTTATAGAGGAATACATCAGCTCTTATGGGCAGTCGCCTGATTTGTTTCAGATTAAGGACTTTTTGGGACTCGAGACTTTGGGGAGCGTGCATAAACATATGAGCGCGCTGGAATTGGGCGGACACCTGCGCAGAGATAGCGCTGGCAAGGGTTTGCAGTACGCTCTTGCGGAGGGTAAGTTCTCGGGTCAGTTTATCAAGGTGCCTATGGTGGGGACTATTACCGCTGGCCAGCCCATTGATGCTATTGAGCTGGTGGAGGAGTACTTGGAGCTACCATTGCCTGCTGGGAGAGAGTATTTTGCGCTTAAAGTGCGGGGGGACTCTATGCAGGATATGTTTATAGAGGATGGGGATACGGTTGTCATTGCTAAAGGCTTACAGGCCCAGCGTGGGGATGTGGTGGTGGCTTTGAATCGTGAGAACCAAGCTACTCTCAAGCAGTTCTTTATGGAGGCTGATGGGCGTATTCGTCTGCAACCAGCAAATGCTGCTTACGCCCCGATGTACTACCAGGTGGGTGAGGTGGCGGTGCAAGGAGTGTTGGTTAGTGTGATTTAGATTGAAATTTGCTAAAATAGCCTGCTATGCAAGGATTTAGACAGAAACAATATGACCAGGCTTATTATAAGGATTTGATTACCGATTGGGAGCAGCTGACTACCTGGCCCAAGGCTTTGCGAGAGGAGTATGCGGCTAAGGGAGAGTTTTTGCCTTTGAAGGTAGATAAGCAGTTTGTCTCTGGCAGGGGTGATACCGTGAAGGTGCTTTTTACCCGACTGAAGGACGGCCAGAGGATTGAGACTGTTTTGATGAGGCACAAGGATGGGCGCAATACTGTCTGCGTGAGTTGTATGGTGGGTTGTCCTGTAAATTGTAGCTTTTGCGCTACTGGCAAGATGGGCTTTGGCGGCAATCTTACAGCTGAGGAGATTATCGAGCAGGTGATATATTTCCAGAGGTATTTGAGAAATGTAGGACCTATCGGGGGGAATGGTATTACTGAAAATTATTCTGATGAGGAGCAGGAACACCTAGATACTGCAGTGCAAAAGGTGACAAATGTAGTCTACATGGGTATGGGCGAGCCGATGTTGAACTTGAGGGCTGTCCAGGCTTCGGTGGATGATTTGACTTCCCTTGACAAACTGGGTTTGAGCCAGAGGAGATTGACTGTGTCTACATCTGGATATTTGCCACAGTTTAGAAAGTTTGTGGAGGACGGTTTTCGTGGGCGAGTTGCTGTGAGTCTGCATGCACCAAATCAGGAGCTGAGGGCTAAGATGATGCCAGTATCCAAGATTTACCCGCTGGAGGAACTCATGGCCGAGCTAGATCGTTACGTTGAGCTGACAAATAAGCGCATATCATATGAGTATGTTCTTATCCGCAGGCTTAATGACCAGGACGAGCACGCTATGCAGCTAGTGAGCATGTTCAGAAACCGTTTGGCGCATATCAACCTCATACCTTACAACCCTATCAGTGAAGAGAAGTTCGAGCGCTCCACCAGAAGCCAGATCGATAGGTTTACAGATATTCTAGAGAGACAAGGCATCAATTTCTCTGTCCGTGTCACTATGGGCGACGACGTCAACGCTGCCTGCGGTCAACTCGCTGACCGCGAGAACAAAAAGGCGTACAAAGGCGTGGGCTTGAAGTAGATTCATTCTCTGGATTTTTTAAGCAGATTTAAGGATTCCTTCAGGATTTTTTCAGGTAGTAATGGTTATAATGTGTCATGCTATTTACCACAACCAACATACAACAACTAAGACTGATGATGAGAGAGGAGTTATTAGACATCAGGGCTGATGTTGCGTACCTTAAGATAGGTGTATCGAATATAAATATTACCCTAAAATCCCACGATCAGAGACTTACGCGCGTAGAAGAGAATACCGCAGTATCCAGAAGGATTCTAGAGAAGAATGAGCTGACAGAGAGGTCTGGTTATGGGAGAAGACTTGTAAAAGTAGAGTCAGGCATGCAAAAAATCGGTTTGGCAGCAAGCTCAGTAAAGAGTTAATTGTATTTGGATTTTCTTCATAAATGTCACTTACAAAAGAGGATTTACAACAAATAAGATTCATAGTAAAGGACGAGGTATCCGATATCAGGCATAGGCTTGAAAGAGTAGAAGAAAACACCACGATATCCAGGCGGATTCTGGAAAAGAACGAGCTGAGTGAAAAGTCCTCGCATGGAAGAAGGTTATTTAGAGTTGAATCACGTCTACATAAAGTTGGGGTTGCAGCTACGACTGGTAAGTGATATCTAAAAACCAATAGTTACAGCAATATACTTACTACCCTGCCTTATATTTGCCTCACCCTACCTGCAAAGCCATTGATAAGCTTTCTAAATACCATTTCTCTAGCTGCTAAAAAGTCTATGGCCACTAGCATCTTGGGCTTAGGTGACTTGTCGATCTCGCCTACATCCAGAAGTATCTTGAGTTGCGAGTATTGATTCATTTGTTTTTCTGGGTAGAGCCGCTGGTATGTGTTTATTACCTTCTCTAGACCGATAGCCTTGTCGATGAAATACAGATCGACAATATCTTTCCAGTTCATACGGCCTTCTAGAGCAGTCATTTTCATCAGTCCAATATCCATTATTGAGGCGATCTGTAGCTTACCTGCGTTCATTGTCTCTTCAGCTTTCGGGTAGAAGTAGGACATGAGCATGATCTTGACCCCATCCGCGATAAACTCGCAGTAGTTCTGGGTGTTTGCAATTACATTGATCTCGCCAAATTCAGCAAAAGTCCTGTCTGGGTCGATCTGGAAATCAGTCTGAGTGAAAAAATCAAAATCTATAGACTCCCTATGTCCCAGTTGTAAAGCCAATGATGTTCCCCCCGCGAGATAAAAGTCTTCTAGCAAAGCAATCCCAGGTAAAACACCTAACAATCTCTTGGCCTCAGGCCGCAATATCTCTGTTTTTAGTTTCATCAGTTTGATTGTACCTCAAAAACAGTTCCCAGAAGGTTTTACTCTGGTCAGAAATATTTGGAGAAGTATTAACCCTGCTAATGAAACTCCGAAATCCGAAGTGATCAAAGTACCAGTTCAAATGCTCGACTCTACCCTTTTCGGCAATTCTATCCACCAGAAAATCCTGGTAGCGCTCGGCTGTGAAGTGTTCTAAATCCACGTCCCACAGAATATTCACAATTGGAGTAATGTCAATATTCTTAGATTGATGATCCATAATTCTTATACTAGCACAGTTGCGAAGTTTCCAAATGCCACATTCTAATAAGTATGCGGCGTAATTGCTCCGTCTTCTCCAGGCGCGCCAGTTACCTTCCAACCCCCTTGCCCGCCGCTACCTGCTCTCTTCATATATGATACAAGTGCGAAGACTTTTGCCACAGGTGCACCTACTGGCCAATACATAAATGGGTTGCGTCGACGGCGGACATCATCAAACTTCTTGACTTCACGGGCATTTGTTATCACAGTAATCTCATCTTTGCGCATGTCAATAATGCTGGCCACAAGTCTTATCCCCGCGAGAATTTCACGGATTACTTTAGCATCAGTATGATTGTTTATCTCTGGCAGCCTTCCAAAGGCTGAAATGGCATTAGAAATTGATTCATCATAATGAGACCTACTCGTACCGCGATGTTGTGCTTTCCCTGCAGATGTCGCTTCAAGAGTTGGGTCAATGACGAGCCTAATATAGCGCTTATCTCTCTTGTACTCTTGTATTCTTGGATCTGACATTAATGCACTATTGCGAACAATTTCTATTTCAGGAAAATCGCTCCTAACTTGCTCAATAATAGTTTCTAGTTCAAATGGAGTGCCTCTTACAGCACTGCTGAAAGCCTCCTCCCAGAGCTTATCCATCCCCTTCCATACTTGCTCACCCGATCGCAATAACGCCTGCATAAGCTGTGTCCTGTCTAAGGCAGGGATAATTGGAGGTTGAATTTTTCTTGGGTCCAATGCCAACAACCGCTCTAGTAGCGGAACGCTTGGCTTACTAGTAAGCCTTGCAGTATCACTGATTCTGTAAAGGGCAGTTATTTCATTATAGTCAGTTGGATCTGCCTCACTTGTCCAGTGAACGACAATGCCCTGTTCGTTTATCTGCTGTTTGAACTGTACTTTCTGTTCAGGTGTATACCCGCTGTCGTCGATGACCAATGTGGCATCCCGTCCAGTGTGCTTCTTCCATAATTTCGCTAAAGCTATGAATTCGCCGGTGTAGCTTTCTAGTCCTTTGCCAACATGAAAAGCCAATATTCCCTCCCCAGCAGCTTCATCAGCGAATACTTCTTTGAAAGCTTCTATCACAGAGTTTTTAGAGCCCTCACCATTCATCGCCTCTTGGATTGCAGCTACTGTCCCCATGCCTCCCATAGCTGTTTGAACTTCTGCTACCTTCACTACGTCGAATTTCTCTACCACTCCGTTCTCATTTAGTATGCTATCCTTTCCCTCAATCATATCCAGTCTACCAAATGCGCTATACGCACCATTTCCTATAGCCTTTTTGTTTAGCTGTCTCAAAAGACCAACAGCTTCGGAATTAGAATCTTGGATATCACCTTCTTCTAACCCATAGTTAACTAACCTTTTCAGCCAAAAAGGTACGTCGTCGCGATTCTCAATAAGTCCTGCGAAGCCTGCTATCGCTCTGGTAAATAGCATTTGTCTCTGGCCAAGCTGTTCGATTGATTCGAATTCCTCTAAAGATAAAGACTCCGGGACACCGAAGGTTGTGTTGAATAACTCGAGGCTCTTCTGGTTGTAACCTATTGGTAAACCTTCGATTGGATCAGTTAACCTTTTATGAATTCCCTCTGCAAACTGAACCTGCTCTAATGTAATCTCCTCTGCTGACATGGTAGTTTTAGAATTAATAGTTAGAAATATTAATCCTACCTGCAGATGGTTTGGGGTTTAGTTTTAGTTTACAAAAGCCACAAACTGCCCTAGCTGAGGTAGGTGCAGGTACAACAACAAGTTGTGTTTGTGGTTAGCAAGCTTTTCACAAGCAGATTCTAGCATAAAATTTAACGTAGATTTAAGAATTCCTTCAGGATTTCTTCAGGCGGTCGTTGTTATAATGTCTCATGTCATTAACAAAGCAGGACCTCAAGCAAATCCGATTCATTGTAAATGATGTGGTCTCTGATATCCGGGAGGATGTAAAGTTGCTTAAAGAGGACGTGCAGGTTCTAAAGGCAGATGTCAGCAATTTAAAGTCAAGCATTGGAAGGCTGGAGACGAAGTTTGACACGTTGGACTCCCGAGTGGGTATCTTGGAGTCAGGTTCAACTAGTATTATGGGGATGCTAAGATCGCAAGGAGAAAGGCTCACCAGAGTGGAAGAAAACACGGCAGTTTGCAGGCGTATACTAGAGCGAAATGAACTGACTGAGAAGTCTAGTCATGGTAAAAGGATATTTAGACTAGAGTCCGGGGTCCAGAAAATTCCCAGTGTGTTTAAGCCGTGATAGAATTGACTACGATATCATAGACTCTAAAAGCTAAATATGAATAACACCGAAAAAAAACAAGTGCTGCTCACAGGTGATAGGCCTACTGGCCCACTGCATCTGGGACATTACGTAGGCTCGCTTTCCTCCAGGATCGAAATGCAGGATGAGTATGTTACCTACATTATGATCGCAGATATACAGGCCCTCACCGACAACCACGCCAACCCTGAAAAAGTAAGGGCAAATGTTTTGCAGCTCTATAAAGACTATTACGCCGCTGGCATCGACTTTTCGAAGGCAAAGGTATTCATTCAGTCGTTAATTCCGGAGATCGCGGAGCTCAATGTCCTCTTTGCCAATCTAGTAAGCCATGCTGAGGTGCTCAGAAACCCCACAGTAAAGACTGAGATTGAGCAGAAGGGCTTTGGCGAGAGCGTACCGTTTGGGTTTGTGGGTTACCCTGTTTCACAGGCGGCAGATATCTTAGTAGTCAAGGCAAACATAGTGCCGGTAGGAGAAGATCAGGCGCCTATGATTGAGCTAGCTAGGATTATTGCCAGAAGATTCAACCGCACCTACAAAAATGAACTGTTTCCCCTACCCCAAATGCGCCTGGGAAGCGTCAACCGCCTCTGTGGTACAGATGGCAGCGCCAAAATGAGCAAGTCACTAGGTAATACTATAAATCTGCAGGACAGCAGTGACGAGGTAAAGAAAAAAGTGATGGGCATGTACACCGATCCTGGGCGATTGAAAGCCACTGACCCCGGCAAAGTCGAAGGTAATCCCGTGTTCATCTATCACGATGCCTTCAATCCTGATAAAGCTGAAGTCGAAGAACTCAAGAGCCGCTATCTAGTGGGACGAGTCGGTGATGTCGAAGTCAAACAAAAATTATTTGCCGCGCTAGAAAGCCTGCTCCAACCCATGAGAGAACGCAGATCCGAGCTGGCGAGTAAAAGTGACGAGCAGCTCATGCAGCAACTGCTTGCTTCCACCGCAGCCGTCCGCCAAGTAGCTTCCCAAACCATGCAGCAGGTGCGCTCAGCTATGAAAATAGATTACTAAGGTTCCATAGATAAACGAGACGGTGCTGGTATTTCAATCTGTGGGGATTTAAGTTCTTCTGGAACTTCCAGAATAGTGTATCCTCGACTTTTCAATTTATCAATAAGTGACTCATCGACCGTGCGTGGAATCCTTCCCAATAAACCCTTCTCAGCAGGATAAAGATTGGGCAAAGGAATTGCAATAACGATCTGAACGCCAGTTTTACCAAGACCAGTATCATATGCAAGCGGATTGTTTGAGCAAATAGCTAAAATGCCGTCAAGATTGTAGATGCCCTGTACGAAATACCCCATGCCCTTGCCCGATCCGCCACTTAAATCCTTTTCCAACTTGCCCTCCTCATTCATGCTGGTTGTGTAGCCAACTTTCGTAATATCTCCGAGTTCAACTCCTTCCTTTATCCCTTTACCGTTATCTGAAATTATAATCTGTAGGTTATCCTCTATTACTTTGGCGTGCAGATGCATTGCCGTTGCTCCTCCATGTTTAACAGCATTTGAAATAGTATCTAGAAAATCAATGACATTTAGTAAGGGTAATTCAACTCCCTCAATAGTTTCTTTGTCACCTTCAAATTCGACATTAAGATAAGAATCCCCAAAATGCGCCTGTCCAAACTTAGCATCTCCTATCGTCTGTATGAAACCCAGGATCTTGGTTAATGGAATTGATGTTGCCATTATCGAAGCCATAGTGTCTTTACCGGGTTCTGAGATAGGTATATTTTCATCCAAAAAATGAATGATTTCACTTGTACAACTAATTTGTCTGATCGCCTCTTCTGCAAATGTTTGAGGATCTAGGTCAGACTCATTAGTTGTAGCCAAAGTCATTGCCATATTATCCAGATAGTACATGCTTGAGTAATTCCTCAGAATATGGTTTATTCTTCCTTGCATGTGCAATTCCCTAGACCCACTTAGTGCATTCGATTCACCATTAATAACTCCAGTTCTTCGAAGGATAGAGTCAATCTTATTATTGATGACCTCGGCACTGGGCAATAGCTTTACATCAGTAGGAAATTCGACACTAGTGCATTGCATCTCCGCATCTGGATCACGAATTAACTGTCTGGTATCAGGGGATTTTCTTAAAACTAACTGCGATTTAAATGCATAACTATCGTCTGGACTCTCAGTTTGCCGCACTAGCCAACGTGACCTAAGGAGGGTTCCTCTCTCTACTGGTGTGATATTAACAGGAATAAATTCTTGGATACTAATTGGCATATTTTACTATATATATAAATGCATTACTTTATTATTTATAACATGGCTCAGCCCTAGCGCAAGCACTTAAATATGCTAATAATCGGGAATGCCCATTAGGAAGTCAAATAGCCCCGCAAAAATAGATGTAAATCCCAGCCTGCTTACAGACGGATTCTATCCTAGAATTTACACTTTTTGCAGCTTCCTCACCTTCATAGAAAGTTTTGTAGTAAACCCCGGGCCAAGTGTTTTCTTTGAGGCGTGCGATGGTTCCTGCACTAGGAGTAAGTATGGCAGCGAGTATTTCGACTTGGCTCAAACTTCGAACCAGGCTGATTCCATTGATTAATGCATCAGCATCCTCTCCCAGCTGCAAATAGACTCCCGACACTAAGCCGCTATCTAGCTTTTCCTGGAGTCGCTGATTTTCGACCTCAATCTCCCCAGCTGGCAGATAGGGGTTGTAGGCAACAGACACTTTTGGCGCTTTATTGCGACCGGGAACGCCAGGAGTATACTTCTGCTGCTTCAGATACTCTAGCGCGCTGACACTATCAAACCCTTCCCTCTTGGGCTCACCTGAGACAATCAACACTTCCTGTACACCTGATTTACCTGCCTCACTTAAATAGTCACTCAGCTCCTCCCAGCCACTCTCCTGGCCCCTAAGCCCAAGCGAGTATACACAGTTCACTTCAATCTCAGGTAAATGCGCCAATATCTCACTGGCGTAAGCTAGTTGTGGCCTGCTAGGATCTCTATCCGTCAACATCACTCTGCCAGCATTTAGTACTTTTAGGGACTTTATGGTACTTTTTAGGTCTTGAGCTGACTTAATATTGAGCTCGATTATATTGGTCTGTATAGTATTCCCCATCGACTCATAATAGACTGTACTATGCATGTTTGACAATAATTAGCTTTTTGGGATAATGGACTAATAATTTATTTTTTT
>CALFHW010000123.1 GCA_937876695.1 uncultured bacterium | reverse complement strand
GATTAACAAAATTGAAAAGAATATAGGTGATGAATTTGATAGGTTCTTTACTATTACCTTAAGTACCGGCGAAATTACTATAATTGCAGATCAAACCTTGAAAGTGATGATCATGAAGGTACTGGCAGAGGCTAAGTTTATCACCAAGTTCACAGGTTTAAATGGCATCACGGTAAAATTCTCCCAGTCTTATCTAAGTGTTCCGAATACTATTTATTCACTGACGAAAAAACTAGCTGCTAGCAATGTGAATATCATAGAGATTGTGTCCACAGCTACTGAACTTACTTATTTAGTAGGAGCAACTGAAACTGAACTGGCGGTCAGGGCTTTAAATAAGTTCGTGGCCTAGTAGTTCCTAGGCCCCCGAGACTGTGGGAAGATAGCCAACTGTTTATCGCCGACTATCTTCCCAAACCACTCCTGTTTAACTACATTGTTTGAAACGCACCCCAGTTAGTTGCAGCAGTTGAATTAGGCAAATTTAAGTTATAAGACCTATATCTATAAACATTATCTGTCCCAATTAATTTGATATCTACAGTATTCTTCGAATAATTTACATTAAAGGCAGGAAGGTCTTTAATTGGTCCTCCATGGTTAACCCATCCGCCAAGATATGCTTGTGTTTCTGTAAATATAGTTGAATACAACATGCTATCAGTGTTTCCTTTAAAGGCGATAAACAACTTATCTTGAATCGCCAAGGTTGCTACTTTAGTATCCACCGTACCACCCACCGTTGTATAACCACTCCAATTTACACCATCGGTAGATCTCCTGAATCTTAAGTACTTATCTTCATGAACGAAGAATTGATAGACAGATCCTTTGAAGTTAGTAAGATTAATGTCTGCGATCACTGGAGAAGCATTACCTGCATCTACCCAATTACCGAAAGGACTGGCTTTTACATCTTTAAACCAGCTAATTGAATATTTCCTGGTTAATACATGCTTATTTGCACCCCTACCAGAAATTACCAGAAAGTTATCCTTCGCCACTATAGCTGGATCTCCTATAAATCCAAGTGAAGTATTTTCCAAATCTTGAAATCCTAACCAAGGTTGAGATTGGGAAACAGGTAAGGACAAGTTAAAATCAAATATAGAATTTAGCCTGGCTCTGCCATCCGTCGTTACAACTAACAAATACAATTTACCATAAGCAACGGTGGTCGATATGTTACTTATAATGGTTCCCCCAAGCTCGTTTCTCCAACCTCTCCAGCTATACTGGCTATCCATGACATTATAATAAATCATATTGTCTCTACCTCTGACACCTAGAAAAAGCTTATTGCCAAATACTGTTAAATTTGGAGTGCCCTGCGCTGTTCCAGCTCCACCCAATGACGTATCCCAAGCACTAGACCACTGATTTGTTGAGTTATCGTAATATCTTATGGCAATAGCTCCGTCTGGTTGAATAGTGCTGTAATACACTCTATTTTGAAACTGAACGCCGTTTATACTGACATTAGGCATTTGAGCATCACCGAAAACCCAATTGGGGTATGTTTGCGTCACACCATTTTTGTGCACAGTGAAATGAATATGTCTAAAAGTTGAGCAACCCACGCTTCCTATAGTACCGATAGTTTCTCCGGCTTGCACAAAACTACCAGATGGAATTGGGTAATTGTCTTCCTGGTGTCTGTATTCAACTGAAACACCACTAGAATTAGTTACACGCATTATCCCTTGAGTAACAGTTCCTAATTCACCACATAGAAATGTTTCAGACCCATAACTTATCGCCCCACTAATTGAAGCATAGATTTCTCCTCCCGAACACCTTTGTGTTGGTATTGGAACACCATTATCTGTAACGGGTGTTCCCCCGTATCCACCTATGTCTACAGCTGTCCCGTTAAACGCCCCCCAATGGGTTCTACCAGCATTGACTTGATCAATACTACTCATAAAATTACATGGAGGGGCTACAACGGTTGGACTATCGGCAAGTATTGAGTTAGCTCTACCAGGTAACAATGCAACCAACATAACCACTGCTACTAAGAGAAAATTAGGTAGCTTTTTAAACATATAGATTAACTAAAAAATAAAATAGTTAATCGATGATAGACCAGTCTAAAAGAAAAAACTTAGTGAGCAAACACTAATTTTTAGTTCTGCAATTACGCGTTGAGATGAGGAGCATCGGGTTGAGAATCACCCAGGTGGTGGTGTTTTAAGCTAACTTTCTAGTCTGTCTTCTTAAACTGCAGTGAAATCCCATTGATGCAATAGTTCTTACCAGTAGGCTGTCCTGGGGCATCGTCAAAAACGTGGCCGAGATGGGAGTCGCAATTGGCGCAGATAACCTCGGTTCGGAACATCCCATGGGAATAGTCGTCAACAAATTTTACGCTGCTTTGATTCTCAACGTCATAAAAGCTCGGCCAACCGCAGTGGCTGTCGAATTTCGTTTCTGAATTGAATAGATTTGCCCCACAAGCTGCACATTGATACTGCCCCTCTTCCTTATTCTCAAGCAGGGGGCTACTGTATGGCCTTTCAGTACCTTTCTCCCTCAAAACAGCGAATTGCTCCGGTGTGAGATGAGAAAAGTCGGGCTGTGAATTGTCAGAAATATTCTGCGCCATAACTGAAATAATTCTTATGGTTATACGATAATTATAGCAGCCTAAAGCTACTTTATTTGTGCTATAAATAATTCATGCTCAGTAATAATCTGCCCTTCGAAGTTGTATTTTTAATTTTTGCGTTCGCACTGTTTAGTTCCCTGTTAGTTGTCATTTGGCAACTCATAGGAGGCCTTAGGCTGATCGGCAAATGGAGAAAACTGCGAGGACGAATTAAACGAAAAATATCACCAGCCCTTCACAAAGTAACGCCTAAATTTATTTTGCGTGCAGTGCGTTTCATTTATTTTAAACTCTGGATCATTTGGCTAGTCATCGCTATCCCATTTGCCGCATTTTTGTTTCACGATATCTTTGTCAAAGTCCCTGGCGTCAATTTCCATATTCCCGGGGAAGAGACCTCAATTATTTGGCAAGACCAAAGAAAACCTTTTGAGATCCAATTCGATAGACCGGTGGATGTAAATTCATTAGTACCAGAAATCACCGTTGAAAATTATGACCATGAAGTTACAGGCCGATGGGAATATGAAGACAAGGGCCTAGCTCCATTTAAACGTAAACTGCTTTTCTACCCAGACGAAACAATTCTGCCTGATAAGAATATTGTGATTTATCTAGCGCTAATCAGAGGGTTATTCCAAGCTGAGGAGCCTTGGGATAAGCAAATTGACCTCGTTTCTGCAGTTGAACCTAAAGTTAAAGCCTCCACTCCTGCAAAAGATTCTGCTGACATGGGCATAGATCAACCAGTGATTATTGAGCTTGATGCAAATGACGGGGAATTTATTAACTGGCAGGCCGATATCAACCCGCAGACAGAATTAAATATAGTGCGTGAAACAGATAAAATTAAAATTGAGTTCCCTAGTAAACTTGCCCAAGCCAAAGCTTACACCTTAAATCTATACACCAGCACTCAGATTTTTAATTTTGCAAAAAATGAGGCTAGCTCAGTACAAGATAAGAAGAATATTTATTCATTGTCTTTTCAGACCGTCAAAGGAGCAAATCTTAAATCGACCAGCATGCAAGGTAGCCAAGCAAGAGTAGGCGAGCCTTTGAAATTGGAATTCGATTACGAGGTTTTCCCGCAGGAGGTAGAGTCGGTAATAAAGTTCGAGCCAGCTGGAAACTACGCTATGAGTTGGGAGAACAATAATATGGTGCTGGTGATAACACCTGAGGGTGGATTCAAAAAGGAAACTGACTATAAGGTAACTATTCCCAAAGGTATACGAAATGCCAAAGGTGGGGTAAGTGAAGAGGATATAGTCCACTCTTTCAGAACTATCGGGGAAGTTAAAATAATTGGCAACAGCCCTGGAAATAATAGCACCAGCAGGAGCCTAAGTAGTAATATCAGCGTCACATTTGACCAAGAGGTGGACAAATCCTCAGCTCAAGGGAAATTCAGTTTAAGCCCAAGTGTTGAGGGCAAATTCTCCTGGTCAGGCAATACTATGACCTTTGACCCAAACAGTTTGAGTTATGGCACAAAGTATACTGTCAGCGTAGGTAGTGGGGTCAAATCAGTTCACGGCATCGACAGCCGCAAAGGCTTATCATTTAGTTTCACAACTGCGCCTAGAGTATTCACCCTAAATGTGCCTTCTATTAGACAACCATACTCTTATGCTTGCAATCTCACCGCCGCCAAGATGGTGTTGCAGTACCGTGGTATCAATGTCAGTGTAGAGCAGATTCATGCAGCCATCGGCACCTCAAGTCCGCAAGGCTACAACTCGGGAAGCAACACCTGGGGTAACCCGAACTCAGGCTTTGTGGGCAGTTTAAACGGATCAGGTAGCGCCGGCCCCAATGGTAGTGGTGGCTATGGAGTTCACTGGAACCCCATCCGCAACTATATCGCTGGCAGAGGCCGCGGCGCATCTGTAAAGACTTATGGAAACGTCTCTGACATGCTCAAGGATGTCCAAGCCGGCAATCCGGTAATCATCTGGGGGCATAACGGCAGAGCTGGCAGCGGAGGCAGAATCAGTTGGAATAGTAGTGGAGGGACAGTAAACGGACTTAAAGGTATGCACTCGTACGTGGTGGTGGGTTTTGTCGGCGAAGCTGAAAACCCAAGCAGCGTCATCGTCAACGACCCCGGAGGAGCAGGTAGAGTGACTCGCTCTATAGGCTGGCTAAATGGCGTCTGGGGAGGCCTGGGTAGGGTAGGCGTGGTGGTCAACTGATCACTCACAGGAGCAACTAACACTTCCAGGATTATAAGCTATAATCAGTTATGCGCATCGATGCCGTTATTATTGGTAGTTTGAACACAGATATCATTCTCACTGGCTTTGAAAGTTTCCCCAAACCGGGAGAGGCAGTGATTGCTGGTGGTCTTGAGATTACCGCTGGAGGTAAATCCAGAAATATTGCCAACATGCTTGCTACTCTAAAAGGCCAGGGCGCTGGAATCGCTTTCATTGGAAAAACAGTGGCTGACAAATATGGTTTTTGGCGCCTCCCATATGATTCACTTGTCAGCGCGGGGATAGATGTTTCCGCGGTGCAGATTTTACCAGCCAGTGAGACTGTTCCGTTGCCAGGTATTGCAGTTATACCCATTGATGCAACCGGACAAAATAATATATACCTGCATCAAGGGATTAAAAGCAGTTTTGTGCCCGCCGATTTGCACACTGATAGTTGTAATCATGTTTTTCAAGCTGCCCAAGATAATTCCGGCGTAGTAGGATTGTGCAGCGAAATGTCAGTAGGCACACTCGCTGAAACACTGGCAATTGCCCGCACCCTTAATCTCAAGACTTTCATCGATGCTGGAGGTGCTGACTTCGATTCTGAACTACGCGAAGCACTTCGCGCCGGTGGATTCTTGATTAAGCCGAACGAGCATGAGGCCGAAGGTCTTACAGGGATCGTTATCAAAGACTTCATTAGCGCAAGAAGGGCAGCAGACGTTCTTCTGGAGTGGGGTTATGAGCATGTATTGATTACCCACGGCGCGAAAGGTGCGTATGCATTCGGAGCTGGTCCAGTTGAGAGACTTGGAGAAACCTACGCCCAACATATACCCGCTCCAACTAACATAGATGTCAGCCAAGGCGATTCGCTGGGTTGTGGTGATCAGACCCTAGCAGCAGTTATGTTTGCTTGTCTCCAAGGGAAGACCATGATTGAGGCGGCACGAATCGGAGTTATCTCAGGCAGCTTACAACACACGCATAAAGGTATTGTGCCCGTCACCCCATCGGATCTAGCAGAGTACAATCAGACGTAGGAAAGAATCTTCATCGGGAACTATAGGGTTTACTGCGCTGTGTATTTTTTGTGTGCCTCTATAGCAGTCACGTAAACGATCGGGCCGGCGTCCTTGTCATAGCGATACTTATCACTCTCAGTAAACAGTTGATCTAGTTGTGGCTTATCAATATTGAACCAATGAGGATGTGTTAGATAAGTAAGAACCTGTGCCTCGGTCAAAGGATTATTTCCAGGCCCTAGATTTATCTTGAGTCTCCTCACCAACTCGTCACCTTTGCGATTCGTGGAATCAGCGCCGTTATTAGGATACTGCCATAGCTTCATTAGGGGCGGTTGAGAGGTGTTTTGGTTGTTACGGCTCATTTGGTAAGGTTTTGTGGTAGCAGTCAAATTCCACGATCTCGTTTGCTTATTCACGCCGTATGGTTCATTGTAATCCGAGCCGGAACTGTCATAGAGAAAACCTTCGTCATTAAGAACCCTCAAATTGTCGATATCCATGAACCAGCCACCAGCTCTATAGCCTTTGGCTACTGGAAGACCCTGTTTAGCAAACTCAGCCTTGGCCCAGCGAATTATCTGCT
The DNA here is from genome assembly GCA_937876695.1 of uncultured bacterium. GTDB lineage: Bacteria > Patescibacteriota > Dojkabacteria > CALFHW01 > CALFHW01 > CALFHW01. The sequence continues at coordinate 8,338 of CALFHW010000123.1, read as the reverse complement.
TAAATTCGTCGTAATCGTAAGCAGTAGTGAGCACATCATGTCCCTCGGTGCGGCCACCCCAGCGCGGCTCTGTCTTGGCCGTCAGACCGGCAGCAGTCACCAGATCCAAGTGCATGTGCAGATGTAGCGCAATTTCGTCGCCTTTTTTGGCCCTGGCTTTAACCCAATCTGTGAGGTACTTGGCCCTGTCAGCCGGAATTGCAGGATTGACATAGATTCTGGGATTAAAGTAATGGGTCATAGGCATCCCGTGCTTAGTACTCATCTCTACCATCTGATTCATAAAATTCTGGGCCAAATCATAACCCTCCCAATCAATAGTCCAGGTCATGTATAGAGGCGCACTATAACTCAATATTAGCGAGTTTGATGCTGCAATTGTATATGGTGGTTGTGATGTTAACTCACTCTTTGCTGAGTTAGTCGGAGCAGCAGCGATAGTATTTGTAGATAAGCTGTCGCGCAGGTCTTGCAGCTGTTGATCACCATCCTGGTAGGTCACTTTGAGCCAGACCTGGTAATTGCCATAATCTTTGCCCGCCAAGTTAATGCTCTGTGCATAGCTTCGCCCAGGTTGCCATATAATTGGAACAGTCTCGATTTTGGACTCTGGATCCAACAACTGCAGTTCCAATCTATCATTCTCACTAATTCCAGTAGGGAGTTTGAAACTCAGTTCGAAACTGTCGTCTTGTAAGTGCCACTTTCTTTTGCTAATCAATGTAATTGGCGCCTCCGACTCGTCCAATTCTAGTTCCAATTTGAAACTTCTGGGCACATTAGTGAGATCTTGTGCCGTCTTCATTTTCTGAGGGAGTAACGATTTATCGCTTGCTTGCGCAAGATAAAATGAGTAATCGCTGATTAATTCACTGTTTGTACGCACAGCTGGAGCTATTTCTACGAGGTATATCCCTTCAGATTTAAGAACTGTCTGCAATTCTACATAACTTTTGCCATCCCAGAACACCCCCTGTACTAATGTACCTGCGGGTTTTGTCGCCAGTGATCTGCTCAGATCAACCTCGAAAAACTGTGTAGATGCCTGTAATAGAGCTAACTGCTCGGTAGTTACACGCTTTACATCTAATCTAGAAGAGTATTCAGGACTATGCCAATATTTAATATTTACAATGACGGGTTCGCCTGCAGGTGTTTGACCCGGAGTTATTCCTTGGGCAGGGGTTCCCACCAAGAATGCCGAGAGCATGAAGGTAATCAACACCACTAAGAATGCATTCAATCCTAGCCAAAATTTACCTGTGGGGACTTTGCTGCCGATCTCTACAATCTTCTCACTAAGCGTTATCGCACCAGCAGAGATAACTATACTCAATAGATAATAAATTATTATCAGTAGGCCTGAGACTCTAGGGGCACTAGCAAAAGTAAGAATTGTGAGCAGCGCTGTGTGCACTACTAGTAAGGGTAAAGCTCTCTTTGATAACCAAGGTAGGAATTTTAATTTTTGATAGAGATCCAGCAATTTCCCCGCAGAGAATTTTAATTTCTGTAGAAATAAAATGTGAATAAATGCCCAAATCACGCCGATAATTAAAAATCCAATAGATGGCGGCCAGCGCTGAAGTAGTAGATCTTTACCACCAGCTGCGTAAGCAAAAATGAGTGAGAATAGTAAGAATAATAGTACTAAGTCCTGCCATTTCACCTCAGTTACAGACTCTCTTCTGTCTTCCCAGACGCGCCCTAGAAATAGCCCTAAGAAGAATACTGGTAGGTACTGTAAAATCGGGAATCTATAAACTCCTTCACCGCCTACAAATAGCGCCGCGATCCTATAAATAAACCTGTCTGGACTAATCCCGGTGTTGCTAAGCATGCCATAGCCAATACTGCCAGCTGCGAAAACTAACGCCCCAACTAGAAGTAGTATTAATGGTCTACGCACTAGCCCCATCAAAGGTTTACGCAGGAATAACACTACTAATCCGTAAGCTAGAAATGGAATTAAAAACTCAATATAACCAGGGACATCAATAAATAAAATTGTCCTCAGACCTTGCAAAAGTGACGCTGGCAATTGCTGAGATAGAAATGCCGGAATACTCATTAAAAATGCCAGGAAATAGTAACTCAGCAATAAATTCCTCAATCTAGGGAATAACTTTCTAGCTGAATCCTTGTAGGACAGATAATTTGCAGCTCCCGAAACAATTAAAAATAGGGTGAAGCAAACAGTATTCCCAGCGTCGCGGAAAAATAAAATTACCGGGCTGTTGCCTGAGTAGAAATAGGAAACAACATGGGCGAAGAACATAAATAGGATTGCCGACAATCTGATCTGGTCGAACAGAAACACCCTTTCCCGCTTCTTATTACCAGCGCCAGCCCAATCTCCGGTTGCGGATTTTTCACTGGCCCTAGGCTTTGCCTTAACTGATTGACTCGTGAGTTGTTTTACAGCTCTTGTTGTTTTGGCTTTCGGCGCCATATTCTTCTTATAACCCTTATCAATAAATAAATTGTGAACAATACCAGCATCAAACTGGCTGCGATCATCAACCAACCAATTATATCTATATTACCTGGGTTTGTGGTTAGATTTTTCCAACTTGCCGAGAATTTACTTTGAAAGTTGGCCTGTGCAAATCTGGCATCTACCCCTTCACCTGCTGGATAGGTCCTTTGTAACTGCGTAGGTGTGATATAGTCTCCAGTAGGTAGCTGTGCCAAGGCCTCTATATTTAGATCCGGCCCCACTAGTGCGGAGTCAACACCAGCGCCCCAACTTAGCCTGGAGAGAACAGCTGGCTCATCTGGACTGACTGACGCTACGTGTGTATAAAAGTGATTTAAGTCGCCACCGATAACTTTATTGCCTGACTCACCCCAAGTTACGTCAACTCCAGTCCAGCCATCCAGTCCGGGGAGGTAGACCTGTACCCACTGATGTGCTTCTTGCTCATTGCTATTTAAACGGGAATCGTAACCGTAACCATAGGCCGCTCTGCTGGCAATTCCTCGGGCGCGCAGTAGCGTCAAATATAAATCGGAGTACTCCATACAGACGGCCGCCCCACCTTGGAGAGTTGCTAGCGCGCCCTGACGATCATTGATGCCAAACCTTTTGACCTGTGAATAATCAATAGAGTCAACCACATCCTGGTACAGCGCCGACATCACCCCAAATACTGTGGTATCGGTGGGGACGATACTGCGCGCTTTATCGATTACAGCCCGGCTACTGACTTCCCAAAACTCCGCAGGCTGCAGGTAATTAGATTTGGAAGCCGGCAGTGCGTTAACTAGCCCTGCAGCCGAAAGCTCTTGTCTCGGCTTGTTTTCAAGTACAGCAAAACCCTTCATCACCACCGTAGTGTCCTGACTAGCTGGTAAATGGAATACGCCGATTAGATTGCCCTCACTATCTGTCTCAATTGCAACCGGGTCGGGTGTTATCTCGGTGAAGTACACTCTCTGACTGACATTGACCTCATCGATATCCCGGGGAATAATTAATTTGTACTGATTGATATCGCCGTTATCTCTTTGCCTGGTGGCTGCCAAAGGCTGCTCGATAGAAAATCTATACACCTGCTTAGAGCCGCGTTGTACCCAGACGAACTTACCTTTGAGATTCTCCTGCGCAAACTCGTATACGTCCATTCCATTTACGGTGTATTTTCTAAGTGGCTCAACAGTCAGGATGTTTTCGCTGCCGCTACTGCTCGGTAGTGATAGTCTGGTGGTGTATTTGTAGGTGGTGCTGCCTAAGTCAAATTTAAAATCCTCGGCAAATGCAGGGATATAAGCATCGAGAAGCCCTCCTGTGCGTTCACCTAGCTCGGGATGCAGATAGCTAATCTCTACGGTTTGAGCGGAATTTGGCCCCAGCCTCCTTGTGAGAGTGTAGTTCAGGCCAAATACTCCATCTTGGCTGGTACGTTCAAAATTGGCGCTAGAACCGTTGATTGTCAGTTTCATGCTGGAGTATATCCTCTCAGCGATTTGAGTTTTTGCCTCGTCAGTTTGCGCTGAAATGACAAAATAATAGCTGCGTTTGCTGCCACCTGGGATGAACCTATCGCTGTATGTGTTGCTTATCCGCTCCTTCTCACGCACTGACATTTCTCCTTGCTCTGACAGTGTAAAGTCCCGCTCTACATCTACTCTAATTTGAGCTGCAAGCTTAGTTTGAGCACTAACCGAAATCCCCCATAACATGATTGTGCCCAGAAACAAGGCCAACAAGAGAGACACGCGCTTTAAAGAAAACAGCATATACAAATTATACTAATTAACCTGTTAGAATTGAACTTATGAAGCTAAATGATCGCCAATTCGAAGCAGTAACCACCACTGAAGGTCCATTATTGGTGATTGCAGGGGCTGGATCTGGCAAAACCAGAGTACTGACGGAAAGGTTGGCATTGATAATCGAACAAGGTCTGGCGGCTCCTCATGAAATCCTAACTGTGACTTTCACAAATAAAGCCGCCGGTGAAATCAAAGACAGGGCGCTCAAACGCTTGCAAGATGGAGGTCGGTTAATTGATTCCGCAGGACAGTTGTCCAGACCCAGGGTGGTGAGCAATATCCCTTGGATGGGGACTTTTCACTCTATTGCTGTGCGTATGCTAAGGGCAGATGGGCAGTATATAGGTATCGACAATAATTTCACAATCTACGACGCCGACGACCAGTTAACCCTAGTCAAGGCAGTTTTAAAGCAGAAGAACCTCAACTCCAAAACCAATAACCCGCGCAGTATCCTGGCCGGCATCTCGGGAGCTAAAAGCGAACTCATCAAGCCGAAAGATTTTGCTTTACAAGCGCACGGCTACTATCAAGAAATTGTTGCTGAGGTATACGCTGGCTATCAAGCTTTGCTAAGGCAAAACAAGGCGCTCGATTTTGACGATTTACTCGTCTATACCGTTGAGTTATTGCAAAGCGAGACTGCTGCCGCCGCTAAATACAAGCAGTTATTTCGCTATGTGATGGTAGACGAATATCAGGATACTAATAAAGTCCAATACATGATGGTGAAGCTCTTGAGCGAGCTTCACGGCAACATCTGTGTTGTAGGAGACGATGATCAGAGTATTTACGGTTGGCGCGGCGCCAACGTGCGCAACATTTTGGAGTTCGAGCGTGATTTTCCGGGAGCTAAAGTAGTTAAGTTAGAGCAAAATTACCGCTCCAGCAAGAAAATCATCGCAACCGGAAACGCCATCGTCTCTAAGATCTCGGGGCGCAAGGAAAAATCGCTCTGGACCGAAAACGATGAAGGAGAAAACATTGCGCTTTACAGCGCCATGGACGAAAAAGAAGAGAGTTATTGGGTAGTAGAGCAAATCGAACAAATCCTCGAAGGTCCCGACGCGGAAATTGGCGTTCTCTACCGGATGAACTCGCAGTCCAGGGCGCTGGAAGAGGCTCTGTTGCAAGCGGGAATCGCTTATAAGATAGTTGGGAATGTGCGCTTCTACGACCGTAAAGAGATCAAGGATATGATTGCCTACCTGCGCGTGTTATTTAATCCCGCTGACGAATTGTCACTGTTGCGAATTATCAATGTACCTTCTCGTAAGATCGGTGCCAAGACTATTGATAGCTTGCTCAAAAACGCCCGCAGTGTAGACATGTCGCCGCTGGACTACTTGAAAGCGCAGGCCCAAGCGCTAAGCGGCGGGCTCAAAAGCTTTGCGCAGCTGTATCTAGATTTAGAAGAAAGTGCTGATAGGTTGTCTGTAGATCAGATACTAAAGAATATATTCATAAGTACAGGGTACAAACTTATGCTAGATGATGGCACCGAAGAGGGCGAGGGTCGAATCGGCAATATCGAGGAATTGATCAACGTAGCTAGTAAATACGCCGAGCTCTCACCTCAGGCCTCTTTGCAGTCTTTCCTCGAGGAAGTTGCTTTGGTCGAGGCGCAGTCAAACCAGACAGCAGAAGGGAGTAGAGTCACTCTAATGACCGTCCACAGCGCCAAAGGTTTGGAGTTTGACACTGTATTCGTCTGCGGCCTAGAGGAGGGCCTTTTCCCACATTCACGCGCCTTCACTTCGACCAGTGACCTCGAGGAAGAGAGGCGTCTAGCGTATGTCGCAGTCACCCGCGCCAAGAAAAAACTCAGCCTCTCTTATGCCAACTCCCGCTATCTATACGGCAGCAGCAGTCCTTCCGTCCCCAGTCGATTTTTAAGCGATGTAGACACCTCAATTGTCGACTTTAGTAGTTATAATGGGCTCGACCAGAGGAGGCGCAGCGTCGATAGTTGGGACTTTGAAAGAAAACACAGTGAAAATTCTAAGCCTAGAGCGAAGTTCAACGTCGCACCGGGAGATTACGTCACCCATCAACTATTTGGGAAAGGTAGAGTTATCAGTATAGATGAGGATACTGTGGCGGTTGATTTTCTGCGTGTGGGCCGTAAAGAGCTGGCGACGGAATATGCGCAGTTGCAGAAGGCCTAGTTAAAGGAGTAAAATACAATTAATATGACAAACAACAAACCTATTTCTATTTTGGGCAAATTCTTAGGATTAATTGCCGCAGTTTTCGGAGTAATCGTGCTACTAGTTCTATTCTCCGCCAATTCCATCCAATATGGAACTGTAGGAATCGTGACTAGATTCGGAGCAATTACTGAGCGAACACTAGACCCAGGACTTCATTTCGTAGTTCCTGTTGTAGACAGTGTAGTCAATTACCGAACCCAGAAAATCACCTACGAGACATCTGAGCACAGCGATACTAGTATGGCCAATTACACCGACCAGCCAGTCGATACTACCACCAAGGACGGTCAGCAAGTTTTGGTAAGATACACCATTAGGTTTGCTATCGACCCCGAGAAAGTGCGCTGGATTGCTGAGAATATTGGTACCGAAGCTGAATTAGTAGAGAAAATCGTCAAGGCTGAGAGTAGAGTATATGTGCGCAACACTGTCAGAGGCTACGATGCGGGGACTTTATACACTGGGGAAATCAAGCAGGCGCAAGACGAACTTACCAAACAACTCGAAGTAATTTTCTCTGAAAATGGGATCTTGCTTGACTCATTTGGAATAAGGCAGATAACTTTCCAACCTGACTACCTAGCAGCTATCGAAGCCAAGCAAATCGAAAAAGAAAAAGTCGTCACCGAGCAATACAAAGCTGACCAAGAGAAATTCCGCAAAGAGCAGGCCATCACCAAGGCTCAAGGAGACGCTGAAGCTCAAAGGCTACAGCAGCAGACCCTCTCTAAAGAACTTATCCAGAAACAATGGATCGAGAAGTGGGATGGTAAATTACCAACCTACGTCGCCGGCGAGGGTAATGGTCTATTGATCGGAGCTCCTACCAAGTAAATATCCTCTGCTGTAGAGTTTAAAGATATAATTTAGCCTAAGATTGGCTGATAAAGCCAACTTCCTCAGGTGAGAGTCTAACTAGGCCTTCATCTAGTCTTTTTTGATCCAGGTGATGCGCGACTAAGCCAATAGATCTAGGGATTACAAAGAAGGCATCGAAAAAACCGTTTCTACTGAGCTCTTTAAGTTCATCAGTGCTGAGGTTCTCCTCGTTTGCTAGGATATCTAGTAATACCGCGCCCATACAACCATCTACATTGAGGATTAAGTTGGCCTTTTTGGCTGTGGTAATTTTCTCAACTTCCCTTGCAAAATTGCTATAGATTCTTTTGTCAGCAGGAATTTTGTCTAGAAATTTGAGTAACTGCTCTACCCTAGGATCTGGCTGGTCAATAGTATACTTTTTATGGCCAATTCCCTGAATATATTCTCGTCTAGCTGCAAATTCCTCTACAAAGTCCCAGGCTGTCTTGCCGGTTTCAACTCCGGCTAACCAGTTTGCAGCGGCAGCATTTGTCGCGCCTCCAAATCTAGGTCCAATAGTCAACAATCCTGCAGCCAGACTAGAGAGCATATCCCGGCCCGCTCTAGCGGTAATCATGGTATTGAGTACACCCGACTGATAAGGGCCGTTGTCTACCAGAAGCTTCATAGTAAACTCTGTAAACTCAGGTAGGGTAGTGGATTTAACTTGTCTACCTAGTAGTAGTGAACTGACAAGCTCCCCTATAGAGTTTTTCTGGGCCCTCTCTAATAGTGGTTGTCCCAAAAGCTCGACCTCGCCGTCTTTTTCACCTGAAATCGAAGACGAGAATAGTTTGGTCCGCCTGGATTCAATCTGCGCGAGCCTCACTTCCAATTGTGCGCTATCTACTAACTGTTCTAGTTTTCCGATAGGCAAATTCTGCACTTCCTTGGCGAACTCTTCAAAAGTATCTGGCGCAATTGCTCCAGCCTGCCTGAGGGCCTCTCTTTTGGCGCTAGCGGTCTCGATAGCGCTACTGGCCATG
>CALFHW010000122.1 GCA_937876695.1 uncultured bacterium | reverse complement strand
CTATACATGCGGCCCGAGATCTCTGGATTGAGTTGTTTTTGAATAATTACAGGCTGAGAAAGGTTGCCCTCATAGTCGGTTTCAAATCTGTGCTTAATTGCCTCAATGCTAAAAAGATCTGACCAGACGATAATGACCTGCTCAAGTACAGCTTGCAGCCCCTGTAAATTTTGATAGCCAGTTACCTGCCAATCCTGCTTATAGTGCCTCTCGTCTAGCTCCCTAACTAGTGCCGATGGCCCCACCGTGACGACTGCATCCGAGTGCCTGGCCAGAGAATGGTAGGCCTTATCGATTTCAACTACGATATGCTTAGGAATAGCTCCATCCAAAATCAACTTGCGCATTTGCTGCGAATAATTCTCTACTTCAGAGATACCCGAATCTGCGATTTTATTGAGCAGCGTGACCACATCGTCTACCAATTCATTAGACTGCAAGAATTCGTCGAAGGCATTACCGCTGATGACAAAGCCTTCCGCTATATCCACATTGCATTTACTGAGTTTATGCAGATCCAAAGCTCTTACTCCCACTAAGTCAGCAGCGGTGAAATCTTCTCTTGCTAGTTCGTAGACATATTTTTTAGTTTTTCTAAATTCCATAATTCATTCTATGTTATATTTCTGATTCTGTTAATGGGATTAATTGACCAAAGCAGTTCGTTAAGCCTGCGCCTTAACTTCCAATACCCTCCCTTGATGACATATTTATTACGTTTATAAATCATGTATAACACCGTCAGAGTAAGTACAAACGTCGATAAGCTGAGGATCACGCCCGCCCAAAACCCCCCGTTTTGCGAAACGACGATCGGCTGACTGCGCGAATAAATTTCAAAGCCCTCGTCATCTTGATAGACAAGACCTATCTCAATCTCTGTCTTTATACTGCCGCCAAAAAAGAGTAACGGCAAGAAAACATTATCAACTCTGTATTCTCTTTTTTGGCCCGGTAGCACGCCTTCATAGAGGCCGGCTAGACTACTATCTACTATCGGGAAACTGGCCCCTGCAATTTTAAGCTCCTCCAGAAAAATCGGCGTTTGGCCCTGATTATCCACCATTACCTGAGTAGTAAAATTATCGAAGTTCTTTACTTCCGCTGGTATTGAAAGGACTATCAATACCCCTTTTTCTACGTCTTGTTGTGCACTGGCGAAGGGCCAAATTTGTACATTAGCGGGCAGGAGAGCTCCTTTCCTGGCCAGCATAGTAAATGCGAGCTGGTCTATACCATCGAATGCTAGCAGTTGCAGGCCGGCTGGCGGTAGCTGGCGATTACTCCGCTGTGACATTTGCGCTGCTGGATCGTAGTACTTACATACTTGCTCGCACACCTCTATTACAAAGGCAGTAGCTTGCCCCAGGTATCTATTATCCAGATAGACCACAGTATTTTTCACTCCACTGCTTGTCAGAATCTCATTAAGCAGCAGCAGGTACTCCAGGTAATCCAACTGGGTTTGGCCGCTAGTAAGCCCACTCTCGGAGATTTTCCAGCCTGATTGCTCAGCAGTTTTGATTTGGAAGTCGGTTGCAAGTTTTTGAGCAGTCAGCTCAATTTTCTGGGCCACGTCTTGTCCTTCTAGAGATTTTCTCCAAGCTGCCAGCTGCGCTGGCAGCGGGAAGCTAGATCTGGAAGCTATAGATAGCTCCGTTTTGCGTAGAAGTTGAGAGTCTGGATTTATACCTACACTATACTCATGTTTCAATTTGGCACTACCAGCTTGCTGTGGGTCGATGGCCACATAGTTATTGCCCATGTCATCTCGAAAGACCCTGGAGACCCCAGTCTGCGCTGAGTACTGCGGCACCTGCAACGCAGAGCGACGTGGTAGAGATGCTAGCTGCTGACTACCCTCTCCTAAGTTATATTCATAGCTCACAGCCAGGTTATGTTTTTCAACCCAGATAATCTCAACTGGCAGAAACTTGGGTTCAAATTGCAGCTGCTTTGGCTTTCCTGCCTCGGTTTCTTGTAGACTAGCTTCTGGGTCAGTTAGGTTTAAATGATATGCTGGCCAGTTAGCTGGGAAATTTACCGTCAACTTATGCAACCTTAGATTCTCCCCTGCTGGGAATGGGTTTAGCGCCCTTTGCTTGAATATTCGCACACCGGAAAGGCTTGTGAAAGCGGCGGATTGGCCCTGCAACTGAATAGTGATCATTCGCCCAGGATCCACTGGTCTTTGGCTGAAGTCAAATTTAAGACTTTCACTGGTATTTGAAAAACTCGTTAGTTCAGCGACAGCATTTGTAATCCTTGGTTGCACAATTGACCAAACATTTGGGAGTTCATAGCTAGTTAAAACTTTATCAGAAGAGATATTGGTAAGGCTAATTGTCAGCTTAACACTCGCGGCAGAGTCAATCTGGTACTCGGCTTCAATTGCGCTCTCTATGGCCGCTTCATTTGCCTGAGCTTCTACTTGAGCATTTGGAATGAGCGTGAGCGCAACCGTCAGAACGGCTACAGCTGCCCCTAGGAATTTCTGATAACTAGCTAGGTGCCTCATCTTGGGGCAGTCTAGATAAAACTAATTCTAATCTACGCAGCTCCTCTGCCTGGCCAATTATTTGTGCAAACTCGAATAGAGGTGGCGAAGCGCTAGCCCCAGTAATCGCCAAACGCAAGAGCATGAACACCTGTCCTGCTTTGAATTCTAGATTTTCGGCAATTTCTCTGACTGCTTGCTCCCACTCTTCATGACTATTTAAGCCGGCGCTAGTTTTACCTATGTAGGCCTGTAATATGGCGCGTTTTTGCGTTGAACTGAGCTTGTCAGTTTGCTTATGCGCTGGCAGCTCGCCTTTCTCAAGTAGATAACTTGAAAACAGCTCTAATTTCTCTGGTAAGTCAGCTAGCAGCACTACCCTTTCCTGCTCCAGGCCCACTGCAGCTTCTAGCTTGTCCATGCCCAACCCGCTGACAATTCCGTCAAGTCTAGCTGGATGAAATTCCTGAGCCCATTTAAGCAGGCTTTTAGTCAACTCACTAGCGCTCATAGCCCTAATGTATTTTTCATTGAACCAGTTAAGCTTGTCTCTATTGAATACTGGGTTACTTTTGTTGAATCCAGATAGCTCAAAGCGCGCTACAAACTCCTCTAAGCTGAATATCTCCTCGTCGGACTTTGGCGACCAGCCGAGCAGCATCATAAAGTTCATTATCGCTTCAGGCAGGTAACCTTCCTTGAGGAAATCGAGCGCTGCCACGCTACCGCTGCGCTTAGAAAGCTTACCGCCTTTGGGGTCGAGGATATTGGGGATATGGGCAATTTGCGGCAAGTCAAAGCCTAGGTAGCGATAAATAAGCACGTGCACTGGCAAAGTTGGCAGCCATTCTACCCCTCTAAACACGTGGCTAATTTTCATGGCGTTATCATCTACGACCACTGCCAAGTGATAGGTAGGAAAGCCGTCGGATTTGAAGATCACGTAATCATCGAGGGTGTCTGTATTTACCGAGATTTTACCCATTATCAAATCCTCAAATTCCACTATCTCGCTAGCCGGCATCTTCAGCCTGATCACGAACTGCTTGCCTTGGGCCTCAGATCTCTGCTCTGCTGGGCTCAAATCCCTGGCCTTGCCACGAAAAGGTGTGCGCTGGCCTGATTGTTCCATCTGAGTTCTCCACTCCTGCAGCTCTTCTACAGTTTCAAAAGCATAGTACGCATGACCCTCATCTACCAACTTTTCTGCTGCCAGCTTGTACATAGGTAACCTCTCGGATTGCCTGTATGGACTGAATGGCCCACCAGCCTCTGGACTCTCATCGATGACGATCCCGAGTCTTCGGTGGACGTCATAAATCTCTTCTTCAGCGCCTTCTACGTAGCGTTTGCGGTCGGTATCTTCTATACGCAATACATACTTACCGCCATTTTTCTTGGCCCAGGCGTAAGAATATAAAACTTTTTGTAAAGTCCCAATATGTATGGAACCCGTAGGACTAGGAGCGAGTCTGGTGCGAATTTCTGACATTTTTATTAACACTAACTTAAGCTACTGCTATTATAATACTAATTATGAAAATTGCCAGTTGGTTTTTACCTACTCCGAAGAACAATTATAGAGCTAGACTCCTGTCAAACACTGCGCTGTGCTTGTATGTGATTTTATTGATCGTAGGCAACATCGCCTTTGGCAATGTCAGCGTAGTCAGGTCATCCGCTGCACTCAACGAAACCGACTTAGTTAAACTGCACAATGACCAGCGCGCGCGGCAGGGCCTACCAGGCCTCAGCTTCAACTCTCAGCTAGCAGAATCGGCCCGTCAGAAAGGCGTAGCAATGCTAGAGTCGGATTGCTGGTCGCATTATTGCCCCGATGGCAAAAGCCCTTGGGATTTTTTTAGAAACGTAGACTACGCCTACAGCTTTGCCGGTGAAAATCTGGCCGAGGGTTTCAACAACAATGAAGCGGTGATGCGCGCCTGGATGAACAGCAAAACCCACCGAGAAAACATACTGAAAAGCGAGTTTACTGAAGTCGGGATAG
>CALFHW010000121.1 GCA_937876695.1 uncultured bacterium | reverse complement strand
GCATTACAGGCATCTGCCAATCCAACCAAGCGACGATTGCCCCACCAGATATGCACCCAACTGCTTTCGGTTGCTGCCAGTTGAGGTAAACCATTCTCTTGTAAGACAAAATGATTAGCACCAGTTGTCAATGGTAATAACTGCATAGCTGCCCAACCTGTTGCTTTTGTTAGGAATCGATCTAATTGGTGTTGAGGTTGCAGCCAGGCATAATACCCAATAAACCAGACCAGCCAGAAAACAAATAGTCGCACAAAAAACAGACGAACCCGGGGCGGTAAACTAATCTTCCGCAGCATAGCTTGTTGGTATTCATCTCTAAATTAGTTTCTCTAAAATATTTATACAAAGCCTTCTTATAGCTATTGGTTGAAGAAGAATGGATAAAATAAAAAGCTTGCCTACGCCAAGGCTTTGGCAAGCAGGTGAAAAGCAAAAAGTGACTGTTTATAAATCTTCAAATGAAATATTCGGAAGAAGATAGAAGTTAGAAGCGAGTAGCTAGGGTTTCTCGTAAGGTGCGGAAGTTTTCTTTGCGCCCCTTTGGGTCTTTCCGTCTTTGCGGTTAAGCTTAGTAGACAGAATTCAGAAGCTAGTAGCCAGCTTTTTTGCAAATGGCAAAGGAAATCAGACAAGCCAAAGAGTCTATTTAAACAAACCACAGAGACACGGCGACACGGCGAAACACGACGTTCTGCTCCGTTCTGTCTCCGTATTGTTGTGGTTATAATATCAATATAACAGCCTCCTAGCGAAACTTAGTGTCTTCCTGTCTTTGCGGTTGAGTTTTAGGAGGTAGTAAATAGAAGCAATATCAATGAGTCATGCCAATGGCCCTATACCATAAGCTAGTAACTAGCATGAATTTACTTAACGCAAAACTTGATTTGATCCAGTTCATACTCTTTATCTGTACTTTCTTTTTCCCGCATTCGCGGGATGTAAACACTCCAAGAAAGTACCAAAGAAGGAGCCACTTCGCTGATGTACGGCCAGCGAAGTGATACTTACTATCAGCGGCATTACTACTGTGGTGAACAACAATAGGATATGATTCAGCTATTCCAAGCTGGCAGACTTTGATTAGCTACTTTAGATGACTTCACATCTTTTGTCTATTACCAGTCCCTGCGGACGGGCCTTTTTTGGGTGCGGTGACAAGCGGAGCATTGTCAACCAAACAACGCGAAGCGGTGTTGGTAGCAGCCAAAGCAGACCGGAAGCAGGGACGAGGCCCAGCGGCCTGAGCGATAAAAACTTAGTACAAGTACATCGTGAAAAGCAAAAAGTTGCTGCTTTTAAATCTTCAAATGAAATATTCGGAAGAAGATAGAGGTTAGAAGCGAGTCGCAAGGGTTTCTCGTAAGGTGCGGAAGTTTTCTTTGCGCCCCTTTGCGTCTTTCCGCC
>CALFHW010000120.1 GCA_937876695.1 uncultured bacterium | reverse complement strand
CGCTACTCCCATTTCTCTGCGACCCATCTTGCGATGGGCACACCTTCTTCCGAAGTTACGGTGTTAATTTGCCGAGTTCCTTAACTACGATTGACCCTATCGCCTTAGGATATTCACCCCACTCACCTGAGTCGGTTTACGGTACGAGTTTGTAGATAAATATACGAAACTTTTCTTGGAAGCATGGAACATCTCACTTGAAAGCATTCATGTTTCAGTGTTGCTATACGGATTTGCCTATATAACCACCTACGCACTTACACCTGAATCCATTTAACAGGCTGAGACTACCTACTCCGTCATTCCTTATACAATCACTACAAAGTTACTGAATATTAACAGTACATCCATCGACTACGCTGATTCGCTTCGTCTTAGGTCTCGACTAACCCTGGGAGGATTATCCTTGCCCAGGAACCCTTGAGTTTTCGGCGCTTGAGTTTTTCACTCAAGTTATACGCTACTTATGTCAGCATGATCACTTCTGCTTCGTCCAGCTGTCCTTACGGTCAACCTTCATCCTAGAGCAGAACGCTCCCCTACCCTAACTTACGTCAGCCATAGCTTCGGTATTACACTTAGCCCCGTTGTATCTTCCGCGCAGGGTCACTAGACTAGTGAGCTATTACGCTTTCTTTAAAGGATTGCTGCTTCTAAGCCAACCTCCTAGTTGTCAAAGTAACCCCACAACGTTCTCCACTTAGTGTAAATTTTGGGACCTTAGCTGATGGTCTGGGCTCTTTCCCTCTCGTCCACGGACCTTATCACCCATGGACTGTCTCCCGAGATAGATATGAATGGCATTCGGAGTTTGAGTGGGTTTGGTAATCTGGTAAAGACCCCTAGCCCAATCAGTGCTCTACCTCCATCATACAATTACTCGAGGCTATACCTAAATATATTTCGGGGAGAACCAGCTATCACCCAGTTTGATTGGCCTTTCACCCCTATTCACAGCTCATCCAAAGGTTTTTCAACACCAACTAGTTCGGCCCTCCACGAGGTGTTACCCTCGCTTCAGCCTGGCCATGAATAGATCACTGGGTTTCGGGTCTATTCCTGCAGATTAAACGCCCTTTTAAGACTCGCTTTCGCTACGGCTACGCCTGACGGCTTAACCTTACCTGCAAAAATAACTCGCTGACTCATTATGCAAGAGGTACGTAGTCGCACATATAAAGTGCTACTACTGCTTGTAAACTTATGGTTTCAGGTTCTATTTCACTCCCCTCTCGGGGTTCTTTTCACCTTTCCCTCACGGTACTAGTTCACTATCGG
>CALFHW010000119.1 GCA_937876695.1 uncultured bacterium | reverse complement strand
TAGATGGTGGTGGGTTTGAGCTTTATTATCATGGAAGAATTAATGATAATTGGCAACATCCAGAGTTGGTTAAAGAGCGAAGTTTGGAAATGGCGATTGAGTCATTGATAAATGAAGAGGAACCCCCTGAGGAACAAATGCCGAGTATGGGATGTAGCATTAAGTGGAAGTAGATTGTTAGATAGATTTTTTGAGAGTTTGAGGTAGTAAAAATCCCTATCTATTAGGATAGGGATTCGGGATTTTATTTGGGTTTTTTTTGGATATGTCCAATATGGATGACGTTTTGGTCGGAATTAACGATAGCAGTTATCGGTGTTCCTGACATTGGTTCTAAAATTGTCAAACCGTCATGTTGTAATTGAGCAGAGACACGCCATTCTTGGTTATTTTTGTCAATTGTAATTCGACAAATGGCTCCTGGCGGGAGACTGGACAAGGGGTTAATGAGTCTTGGAGCAAAAAATGTTTGCTTACTCACTTTTTCCTACTTTCTATTGTTAGAGGTGCAAAAATTTTGGGAAAATGATTAATTTTGGGTTTGTGGGCTTGTGAGGACTTGAACCTCAGACCTCCAAATTATCAGTTTGGCGCTCTAGCCAGCTGAGCTACAAGCCCGAAAATCAATACTTGCTTATTAGGAATGTGATAAATTCCTAGAAGGTTATTATAATAGATAAGTATTGTGATAGAAAGTCCAGATATAATTGACATCGAGTCAGAGTATTGATGGAATTTTTTCAATTGACAGAGAAATGCTTTGGCTTTATACTTCCTTCTACCATTTAGTCCAATGGTGAACCGTCGTAAATTCCACATGATTGCCCAAATAATTCATAAAGAATAATTTCTCTATATTTTTTGTAGAGAGATTAACGGTTTACCAGCAGATGATGCTGGTTTTTTATTGACAATTTAATCGGATTGACCTCGGAAACAAGTTTTTTATAAACTTGAAAATTAAGGGCCTGTAGCTCAGTTGGCTAGAGCGCTTCATTTGCAATGAAGAGGTCAGGGGTTCGAGTCCCCTCAGGTCCACAATGATTGGTATTTAGTATTTGGTCATTTTAGGTGATCAAATATTAGCGACTAATCAAATTGTTGTCAGAGATTTTGTTGATTTTATAAAGTCTACAAAATAACAAATGCAGCAGTACTTTGAAAAGTGAAGAGAATGGGTTTTTTTGTGAAAGGCTAATTCTTCTACTTTACTAAATTGTAATGTAGTCGGAATTTTATTTTAATGCTTTCATACTCAAGCAAATGGTGGATGCCTTGGGATGTTTGGCCGAAGAAGGACGCAATTGGCCGCGATAGTCGTCGGGGAGGAGTCAATATCCGTTTGATCCGGCGGTGTCCGAATGGGGCAACCCAGCTACATCATATGTAGTTGTTCCACGTTTCGTGGATCGGGAACCTCCTGAACTGAAACATCTAAGTAAGGAGAGGAAAAGAAATCGTAAGAGATGCCCTGAGTAAGCGGTGAGCGAAAAGGGCAGAGTCTAAACCCACCTTTACGGTGGGGGTTGCAGGGTTCTTGATATGGGAGAATATGTGATAGAAGAACAATCTGGAATGTTTGATCAAAGAGGGTGAGAATCCCGTATTCGAAATTGCATATTCCTCTAAAGAATACCTAAGTACTATGGAGCACGATAAAACTCTGTAGGAATCTGGGGCGACCACGCTCCAAGACTAAATACCAAACATCACCGATAGTGAACTAGTACCGTGAGGGAAAGGTGAAAAGAAGGGTTTGTGACCCTGTGAAATAGAACCTGAAACCATTTGCTAACAAACCGTGAGAGTCTTACCGTAAGGTGGGATGATCGCGTGCCTATTGAAGAATGAACCGGCGAGTAATTGGATACTGCAAGGTTAAGGTACATCGTACTGGAGCCGTAGGGAAACCGAGTCTGAATAGGGCGTTTAGTAGTATCTAGTTGACCCGAAACCGGGTGATCTATCCATGAGCAGGGTGAACCCCGATGAAAATCGGGGGAAGGCCCGAACCCGTATCAGTTGCAATTGGTTGGGATGACTTGTGGATAGGGGTAATATGCCAATCGAACCCGGATATAGCTGGCTCTCCCCGAAAGGCGTAGTGGCGCCGCGTCTATCATAAACACGAGAGGGGTAAAGCTACTGGATATTCTTGGGGTGTCTTCGGGCATCTCTAGCGTAACCAAACTCTGAATACTTTCGTGTGTGGATAGGCAGACACCAATGCCGGGCTAAGCTGGTGTTGGGAAAGGGAAACAGCCCAGACTCTCGTCTAAGGTCCCTAAATTTTGACTAAGTGGTTAAGGAAGTGTTTTCTCTCAGACAGCTAGGAGGTTGGCTTAGAAGCAGCCATCCTTTAAAGATAGCGTAACAGCTCACTAGTCGAGTTTCGCCGTAAGGCGGATGGAGAGAATGCGCCGAAAATGATCGGGGCTCAAGTCAAGTACCGAAGACAGAGATCTTAAGTTTTACTTGAGGTGGTAGGGGAGCGTTGTAGTAGCGGTGAAGTTTGACCGTAAGGTCAGGTGGAGCAGCTACAAGTGAGAATGCCGGTATGAGTAGCGAAAGCAGGGTGAGAATCCTTGCCGCCGAATTCCCAAGGGTTCCTCCGCACTATTCGTTAGCGGAGGGTTAGTCGGCTCCTAAGGCGAGGCCAAAAGGCGTAGTCGATGGACAACTGGTTAAGATTCCAGTACAGATATGCAGACGTTATTACTCGGGGATGGACGGAGGTGGATGAGCTTAGGCATGGCGTTGAAGATGCCGTGTGTAAACAGTTAGATAGTGATGATAGGAAAATCCGTCGTCATGTTTTAAGTCAAGCTGTGATGCAAACTTAATGGCCCTCGGGCTATTGGGGATCAAAGTAGTTCAGCTCTCGAGAAAAGATTCGCGAGGAGTCTGTGTGTTTGCCGTACCGCAAACCGACACAGGTGGGATGGTAGAGAATACCAAGGCGAGCGGGCGAGGGTGGTTTAAGGAACTAGGCAAATTAACTGGGCGTAAGCTATGCGAGATGCCCTCCCTGATGCAAATCAGGGCTCAGTGAATGAACTTCAAGCGACTGTTTAGCAAAAACACAGGTCTGTGCGAAGTCGAAAGACGATGTATACGGGCTGAGACCTGCCCAGTGCCGGTAAGTTATGTGAGAGGGTGATTGTATTCTTCGGAGTGCATGAGCTTTCAATCGAAGCTCCGGTGAACGGCAGCAGTAACTATAACTGTTCTATGGTAGCGAAATTCCTTGTCGGGTAAGTTCCGACCCGCACGAAAGGTATAACGACTTGAAGACTGTCTCAAACCACCACCCGGCGAAATTGCAATGGCTGTGAAGATGCGGCCTACGTGTAGAAGGACAAGAAGACCCCGTGGAGCTTTACTGTAGTTTGACATTGGCTTACGTTTGTTGACTGTCGAGAATAGGCGGGAGAGTTTGGATTTAGTCCAAATTCGTCAGTGGAATACCGCTCTTTGATAGATGTAATCCTCACTTTTGGAGTCTGAAGACGACTTCGGGGACAGTGTTAGATGGGCAGTTTGTCTGGGGCGGATTCCTGCGAAAAGGTAACGCTGGAGTGCAAAGGTTGGCTTGGCGTGGATGGACATCACGCTGTAAGGGCAAGGCCATAAGCCAGCTTGACTGTGAGAATGACGGTTCGATCAGAGACGAAAGTCGGCCCTAGTGATCCCGGATGGCTTTGTGGAAGGCCACCGGCTTATCGGATAAAAGCTACCCCGGGGATAACAGGCTAGTCACACCCGAGCGTCCATAGCGCCGGTGTGGTTCGGCACCTCGATGTCGACTCATCGCATCCTGGGGCTGGAGAAGGTCCCAAGGGTTGGTCTGTTCGCCCATTAAAGCGGTACGTGAGTTGGGTTCAGACCGTCGTGAGACAGGTCGGACTCTATCCGCTACACGTGTTGGATTCTTGAGAGGAGTTCACCTTAGTACGAGAGGACCAGGTGGAGGGAGTCTCTGGTGTATCTGTTGTCGCGTCAGCGGCAGTGCAGAGTAGCTATACTCCTTGGAGATAACCGCTGAAAGCATCTTAAGTGGGAAGCCCACCTCAAGATAAGGAATCCTATCCGTCTTTTGACGGAGTGAGACCCGTGGAAGATCACCACGTTGATAGGCTACAGGTGTAAGATCTGTGAAGATTTGAGCCGAGTAGTACTAATTGGTCAAAATGAAAGCATTAAAATTTATCCTTTCATAATAGTAGTAGTTAGTTTTTGGTGACTAGATTTATTTAGCCACTCAATTCCTAACTACTAGGAACTTTTTTCTCTTCACTTTTTAGAGTATTGCCAATGC
>CALFHW010000118.1 GCA_937876695.1 uncultured bacterium | reverse complement strand
AAACGGATAAAGCACCGTCAAGAAGATCTCCCATTCTGCGGGGGTTATGGCCATATTTGACTCCTCAAGGAAGTTTGTGAACTTCATAAAATCACTGATAGCAGTATTAAACTTCAAGTCTTCAATATCTTTGGCCACTGAAGCTATCAAGTTGTTCAGTTGAGTTTGTACTCGCGCCTGAGTTTCAGCATCCAGCTGCCCAGGACCTGACGTTTTGTCCATGATTTTGTGGCTCATATCCCATACCCTAGAAAGGAACCTACGAATACCTTTGACCCCGCCATCACTCCAGGCTTTCATTTGATCAAGAGGCCCCATAAACATCTCGTACATGCGCAAGGTGTCTGCGCCGTATTGCTCCGCGACATCGTTAGGATTGACTACATTGCCCCAGCGCTTGCTCATCTTGCGACCATCAGGGCCTAATATCAGTCCTTGGTGCCTAAGCTTCAGAAACGGCTCGTCATAGTCAATTAAACCTGCGTCATAGGCAACTTTTGTAAAGAATCTAGCATAAAGTAAATGCAGTACAGTGTGCTCCGCGCCACCTATATAAAAATCTACTGGGCCAATCTTTTGCATTTTGGCGCGATCAGCAAATTCCTGTTGATTATGTGGGTCTAAAAATCTAAAAAAGTACCAACTCGAGCAGACGAACGTATCCATCGTATCAAATTCCCTAGTATAGCCTGGACCATAATACCCTTCTTCTAGGCCAGTATTGAAGCTCTGCGAAGTCCCAAGCGGAGAAGTACCTTTAGGTCTATAATCAACGTCTTCTGCCAGAACTGCAGGCAAATCACCATCTTGGAGTGTCATTATATCTAGTCTAACTGGAGCCAATACCTCTGCTTCCAAAGCTGAGAAACTGCTAAATCCATCCTCAGCTGAAAAGTGGCCAGCATTGCGCACTGTTATAATTCTGGCTTTGGGCAAGTGCTTGCGGAAATACTCTTTGGCCTGCTCAACTTGTATATATTTGTCAGTTGTAGATAAGAAAATAACTATCTCACCGGTGTTCTTAGAGATCTCCGCAAAATCCAGCTCAGTGGAGAAAAAATCGTCCATCAACTTAACTTCCTGCTCAGTCATTTTGCTACCTGCTCGCATTCCGCCAGCAAATACAGCAGGATATGCAGGGCATACCAACACCAATTTTCTCAGCCTATTTTCCTGGGCAAGCTTAAGAGCCGTCCAACTGCTCAATGATCTGGAAACTACCACTGTATTCTCAGTACTCTTAGTGTTCTTAGTATTTCCGGCGCTGTCGCTATTCCCCATACCAGATAGATCTTGCAGTGATTTTTGAGCAGCTTGGAGCCAGGCACTGAACTCCGGTTCCTGGCTATTTGGTAACACAGGTACCTGCGTCTTAAGCCCCTGCACTGCTAAGGATTTGCCCAACCAAGCGTGATATGACTCCTCAGGGCTACTTCCCCAGGCATGAAGATCTAATACGCCAGTAGGCTCTTGCGAGTAGATTGATTGCAAATGTTGCTCATCAGAAGTTAACTGACGATACACAATTGGTATGGGGCTACCCCAATATCTCTGTCTAGATATCGACCAATCGCGGATTTTATAATTAACCACCCTTGTCCCCCAGCCTTCTGCTTCCATATGATCCATGATCTTCACCTTGGCAGTCTGCGTATCTAGTCCGTCAAGAAAGTCGCTATTGATCATAATTCCTTGTTTATCATGAACGTCATCAACCGAATTGACATCGGTAGACTCTGCTGCCTCACCTGCAACCTGCCCAGGGCCCGCAGCCACTCTGATGATTTCTAAATCCATCGCTTTGGCAAACTCAAAGTCACGTTTGTCATGAGCGGGCACTCCTACTAGTGAACCTGTTCCTACGCTACCCAATACGAAATCGCTGACGTAAACGGGCATTTGCTTACCAGTCAAAGGGTTTACAGCATACAAACCGGTAAATTCCCCTGTCTTCTGTTTGGCCTCTTGTCTTACTCTTTCGGTCTTAGCAAGGGACTTCTTTATATAACTGGCGACTTCGCCATAGCGAGGGAATTGGCTTGCAAACTCATTGCAAAATGGCCCGTCGGGCGCAATTGCCACGAAAGTAGCACCGAAATTTGTTTCTGGACGAGTAGTAAATACCGTCAGTTTATAACAAAGCAGGTCTTCAAGGGCCGCAAAGGCCGGCGCAATAAATAGATCGCGCTGATCTGTTGTAAGTTCACTCCCAAATATCCGCTTACCATCAAACTCCTTTTTAGGCTTATAAATCGAATTCAAAGGGACGTTGATATCTACATTCTTCGACCTGTCCGAATGGATGGTAATTTCCCTGATCGCTTGCCGCTGGCCGATAAGCTCGCCATTTTGTACTAACACATAGTCATCTACAAAACCTGCCTCAAAACTACCGCCATTGGCAGCGGCGAGAGCGCTGTAGTGCTCTAAAATCGCCTCCGCAATTTCCTCTTTTGAGAATTCAAACTCTGACTTTCTGCCAGCGGCCTTGCTATAACTTGCTAGCGCCTGGGCTTTTGTCTCAAAGTGTAGCTTCACATCAGAACTCTCTAAGCCAGAGTCTAGGCTCAACACAGGCAAATCAGTATGCTGACTGTATGCTTTGGCTTTGATGATAGAGTTCTCCAATTTTGAACTACCGCTCTCCTCAATCTGCAGGTCTTCCAGTCCCAACTCCTGAGGCGTCACAATTTCAATTGGTAATTTACGCAGCTCCACAAATCTCTTGATTCGGGAAATTTTCTCAATATTGCTTGTGCCCGCAAGTACTTTGCTGAATCTAGGCACTAAATAATCGATATTGATCCCTTCACTCTTGCCAATCCAGTTTCGCTGTCCGGCCTTTGTGCTTTCTGGCCAATCAAGCTTCTCAAGATCCACCAATAATCTCTCGGCGTAATCAGTTATCTTGAAAAACCACTGTTCCATACGCTTTTGAACCACTTCAGTATCGCAGCGCTCGCAATTACCATCGATAACTTGTTCATTTGCTAGCACCGTTTGGCAATTAGGACACCAATTTACAAACTGTTCTTTACGATAGGCTAGCCCTCTCTCGTATAAAAATTTAAACCACCATTGGGTAAATTTGTAGTACTCTTTGTCGGAAGTCGCTAACTCTCTCGTCCAATCATAGCTCACGCCAATTCTTTTAGTCTGTTCGTGGAAGCTGGCGGTGTTCGTCTTGGTGGCCTCGTCAGGGCTGATATTGTTCTTGATAGCGTAGTTCTCGGTCGGCAGTCCGAAGGAGTCATATCCAGTAGGCATTAGTACATTCTCACCTTTCATCCTCAAATACCTTGCCAGGATATCGATTGCAGCCTTCTGCTCTACATGGCCTACGTGCAAGCCGCTTCCCGATGGATAAGGAAACATATCTAATAGGTATAGTTTTTCACCTGTCTCTAGCGCTCTGGCTTCATCAAATAGCCAATTACTCTGTCCAGATTCAATTTCCTCATCCCAACGTTGACGCCATTTAGCTTCGATCTCTAGGTGGTTGTAATTTCTCATGATCACATTATACCTAATGGCAGTCAGTCGCGCTATGAAATACCATTAAGTTTTCGGGTTAGTTTGCTAGGTCGATCACAATGGGTGTTTTGCGCAGCAGTCCTGTGAAATCGCTTTTATCTGCTGTAACCAACGTTAGGTTATGGGTTTGTGCAGTAGCAGCGATAATCAGGTCCCTCAATCCTAGTTTAGGCAGGACCTGCTTGTAAAGCCCCGCAAGCTTGGCTATCTCGCTAGTAACGGGTAACTGAGTGAACATTCCGACCGCTTCATCCACTATCTCTAGTCCATCTTTATCGCTGCCGGCGTATACTTCTGCTAAGGTCACTGTTGATACTGCCCTTGAAGCTGCCTTGTCAATCATATCGATAATTTCGACGTTCCCTTGCAGAATATAAATGAGTATATTCGTATCCAGGATAAGTTGTTTATCTTTGAATTGCTTCTCTTTTAGCATATCCTATACGAAGTTTACAGCAGTGAATTTGATATTCTTTTTCTCTAGTCGTTTCTTCAGTCTCTCCATATCGGAGATCTCCTCTACCTTTTTGGGCATTATCACTTCACCATCATCGTCGCAAGGGTAAATGGCTAGCACAGGCTTGCGGTATTCTTCCACGAT
>CALFHW010000117.1 GCA_937876695.1 uncultured bacterium | reverse complement strand
AGGGTTATTATACCCCACTTATATATCAATTATACAATACTATAGGCCACAAATCAACCCAATGGACCCTTGCTACCTGCGTTTGCCTTGCTTAAATAAATCAATTGCTTTCTGAATTCTCTTATTCTTGGTTTCTTCAGCCTTGGCGCTATTGATAAGTTCGATATGGTAGCGTTGGATGCTGTTTGAGAGGGACTCGAAAAACCCTGTGGTGCCTGAAAGTTCTAATGCTTGCTTAAATTCCACTGGGATTTCCACTTTGCGTGGGGTTAGTGCCACTGCTAGTTCGACATGTATTTTGTCACCTGCTTTTAAGCCCGTAGTCTCCCGGTGCTGTGAACTAAAGCTCAATAAAGTTCTACCTTTCATTACCCCTGGAGTGGATTGGTACTCATAGCCATTAACTCTAGCCAGCAGCGAAGGTCTTCTGCCTGCATTCAGCTTTTCTATCACTTCGGCTGGAATGTGAATGCCTGTATTTTTCCCAAAACCTAGTAATGTGGTGTCAAAATCTATATATTCCATATGGGTATAGTTTATCATGAGGTAATTGAAATGAAGAGAAACAACATCAACATCGGCAAAGATTACTGGATAATCTGGAAGGATGCGGACGCTAATGACGCCCTGGACATTGACGCGCTGCTGGCGCCTAGCTGGGGGTTTTGGCTGCAATTAGAAACACAGTGTGTGGCTGAGTGTTGCGGCATCCATGCGTTTTGCTTCTGGCCAGAGGAGATCAAACAGGCTGCCAGTAAGCTTGAACTCAACCGGGCAGGATTTTTAGCTGAAATCGCTAAACTTAAGGAGAAAATCGGCGCTAGTGAGTTTCAGTCTGTTTTCTCGCAAAGGCTCAACGACACCGTCGAAAAGTCAGTCTTCATCAGGCTTCTGGCCCACATCCAGCACAGCCTAAGGGGATGGGTGGAGTGACTGCCAGGAAATAATTGAATAAATTCAGCTTGATTTGGGATTGATTTCACCTGTGGGTATAAGTAACATTTGAATGCCAGCACCAGACAATGTATCATTAGCGTAAAGATTGGTAAAAAATGAACAAACAACACTTCAAAGAGACAATTGAGAAATTAGTTGAAACATTCGAGCGCAATAAGGACGTGTACAGAAGCAGGCAGTCGGATTTCAATGAGGCTCAACAAGGATGAGTAAAAAAGACGACAAAAAAATTGCTATTAATATTGATGAATTCAAAAGCCACCTGGAGCCGGATGATAATAATCGAATATTTTTCTCTGGGATTTTTGGTGTTGGGAAGACATATTTTCTGAGGGAGTTCTTTGGGACTACTCCTAACCATGGGCAGAGCCAAAGCGATTACTACACAATTCACCTTTTTCCAATTAACTACCAGATAGCCTCAAACTCTGAGATATTTGAGTACATCAAGTATGATATCTTGATCAGGCTCGTCTCTCAAGGAGATCTGGGAAAGGAAAGGCTTATAAATATTGCCCGAGATATGGGAAGCAGGGGCCTAAAGGTTATGCTCAGCATACTAGAGAATAGCCCACATTTGGGTGAATATGTGAAATTTGCTGCCAATTTCCATAAGATATTAGAGGAGCTAAAAAGCATAGGCAATGATAATGAGATTGAAAACTTTATTGCACAGATAGAAGGAGAAGAAGGCTCCATTTATAAACAAGACGCTATCTCCCAAAAAATTTCAGAACTATTAAAGAAAAAGTCTAATGGTAAGAAAAGTGTACTCATCCTAGATGATCTAGATCGGATTGACCCGAGTGAAATCTTTAGAATCCTAAATATATTCTCAGCACATAGCGATACGGACACCGAGAGTAATAAATTCGGGTTTGATAAAATTATTCTAGTCGGTGACATATACAATATTAAGAATATTTACCGTGCGAGATACGGCACTGACGTTGACTTCAATGGTTATATTGATAAATTCTACAGTACCGAAATATTCCAATTTGAGAATAAGAAGAATCTAATCCATAGCCTTATTCACTCCTTGAAATATACGACCAACTACGCTAGGGAGGACATTGTATATTTAACTATTTTCTTCCTAATTGGCCATCTGATTGTATTAAATAAGTTTTCGACTAGAGACTTCTATCAATTTCAGAAAATTCTAGCCAGTCAAACAACTGTTTTACCCGATAACTTAAAAGGGCTTCGAGAATTGGCGAAAAGAGTATTCTCCCAAACTGAAATGAGAGAATTAGTTCCGCTGATTGACGAGGACCTATATATTAAGGTTCAGGAGAATGGGATGGACCTTTTTCCAGTTAGAGGAATGCTGTACTTGCTTTATTTAGAAGAAAAAAAAGATTATCTCTGCAAACTCGGGAATACCTCATATAGTAGTACTTTTTATAGCCATAATACCCCTGGTTTTGAAAACAGAATCGGATATGAAAATCTTTGGATCAAATTACTAGGATTAGGGAAATAGTAAGCCAAGCTCTTCTCACTCACGCTATAATCTGCTAAATATGAAAGAGCTTTTAAAACCGCGCTACATTCTAGTCCTATTCATTCTGGTGACGGCTATCTTGACAGTTTACTTGGGCTACAGGCTTTTGCAATACGCTTATTCGTCAGCCCCTAGCACCCCTACTTTCCCTGCGGCCCAGATGGGTTCAGCTGCCGCGCCTGCGAATGTGGAAACGCCATATGTGAGCGAGTGCCCGGGGGATGATTTAGACCCGCAGGCCGCGGCGCTTCCTCTCGCTGATACGCTGCGCTACGAAGATACCGAGATAAAAGTATACAAAGTGATCTGCGGATATGCCTCGGAGTCGTTTACCTACGATATTTACCGCGACGGGCAAAGGGTAAGGTTTTATTCGGGAATTGTTAATCCCTACCCTGACTCAACCCCTATTAATCTAGATAATGGGCTGCTGTACTTAAGAAATGAAAGTAAGAGTTTTAT
Source organism: uncultured bacterium (assembly GCA_937876695.1). Taxonomy (GTDB): domain Bacteria; phylum Patescibacteriota; class Dojkabacteria; order CALFHW01; family CALFHW01; genus CALFHW01. The sequence goes on along the minus strand of CALFHW010000117.1, from coordinate 4,152 downwards.
CTATGACATATCATTGGACAAAGAATTTGAAATAGATGGCGAGCTGCCCTGCAACAATTTGCGCGCAGCTTGGTATGACAAATACCTGCTTTTGACCGGGATAAAAGACTACCCTAACGGCATTTCTATGACTGATAATTGTGTGTTCAGCTCAGAAGGGCAGAAGCTACATGAATTGACCTCCGAGCTAGAATTCCTCGCAGTAGCGCCAGGCTACGCTATCAAAGATCACTTCGGGCTAAAGGTAGAAGACGCGAGCATTTGGTTTTATAGAAATTCTGAGTGGAGGCCACTTTGATATAATGACAACTACTATGAACGAAAAATCATTGACACCCTACCCTGAACTCGACGCAGTGCTAAAACGCCACGCCCAGGAGTTAAAAGCCGCCCTCAAAGAAAATTTCACAGGATTATATCTAACTGGCTCGCTGGCCATCGGAGACTTTGACCTAACTAGCGACATTGATTTCATTGTGGTTACGGAAAGAGCGCTGAATGAGGCAGAGTTACAAGCTGCACAAGCAGTGCATACAAATACATATAACCAAGATTCAAGCTGGGTAAAACACTTTGAGTACTCGTTCTTTCCTAAGCAGCAACTGCTTAAGAATTCATCGCCCTATACTGCAGAAGGACCAAATACCGCAGAGGACAGGGATCTATGGTACTTTGACAATGGTAGCAAGACAATGGAGAAATCCGGGCATGACAACACTTTAGCCACCAGATGGGCGCTCAGAGAAAAAGGTGTGGTGGTACTGGGACCTGAGCCAGCGACGTTTATGCAGAAAATTGAAGCAAATGATTTAAGGCGGGAAATCCGCGATGATCTAGTTAATCGGGGAAAAGAAGTTGAGATGTTTAGATCCAAATACAATAACCGATTCCACCAGGCATTTTTTGTGTTGAATTCCTGCCGTGTGCTGCAAGATCTTCACGAAGGCAGGGTGACCTCAAAGCTAGAGGGCGTGAACTGGGCAAAAAAGCATCTCGATCCCAAATGGATCCCGCTTATCGACTTTTGCTGGCAAGAGCGGCAAGACACCGGTATTTCAGTTAAGCAACCTGCCGACCCCGAAGTCTTTAAACAGGCGATGGAGATGGTGGAGTATTCTGCCCGGCTGGCGCGTGAATATCAACTGCCCTCATCTAAGTAGGTTATATTACCGCACGCACTACTCCAATTACTGTTGGGAATTTGCATACAACGGATCATCCATACAAATCTGGCTTATCGGCTGAAAGTGGTCTTGCCAAACTGGAATAAAGTAGTATAATCAGTTAGAAATTCTATTTATTATATACAGGGAGATATATGAGTAAATATTTTTATGCAGTTGGTATATTTGCCTTCTCTGCTTTGATAGTATTAACAGGCCTCCTTACTAGTAATGTTACGCACAATTCCAGTGGGCGAGTAGCTGGTGTCCAAAGTAATGACCAGTTGTTCACTTATGCTGTAAATTACCCCAATAAGCAAGACCTGGAAGTATATTGCGACGGTCAAGGAGCATATGTTGCGGCGATAAAAGCAGACCCGATTCCTAGTTTGCCATCAACTTTAGCAGAGCGCTTTCAGATGGTCCATGGCAGGGGATATTTTATTGACTTGGATGCTTATAAGTTAAATCAAGTTATTATGAATTTTGCTAAAGCTCAAGGGACAAAATATGACTATGCGAGCTCAGTTGCTGCCTGTCATTTGTTAGAATAATATAGTTAGCTAAGAAGCAGACCTTCGGTAGAAAATAACTCTAGGAAGTTTAAATCTATAGAAACCGCGTGCTTCAAATTAAACAATACTATCTTAAGAACCTGTATAGATCTGGAGAGAATGGTTTGAATGAATGATAGCTCAAGCCAACTGATTGGAGTGCTGTTATATTTGCGACCATTAGCTGTCCCACACCCTTTTGATTTTCGGGGAATGGTAACGGAAATGGAAGTAATTCACAATTACCCAGCTCGCGTGTAATTTGCTCCAAGATGAGCGAACAATAACCTGGTTTCCTAATGAGATGTTCAAGTCCATTATCAATTAATTGTTGGTCCACAATAAATTTTGCCCGCATTACATTGGCTTGCCAGGGTGTTGTTGCAGGTGCAAATGCATAGCTTTGTTTCTCCCAATCTTTTAGTGCTGCGTTCACCCATTGTGCGGGCGTAATACAAGCAATATGAATCCCGTTGGTCAAGCAATAGTGCTGGCGTTCTTGGGCATAAGGCTCACCTGGCATAACCACGAGGCCAACTTGAACTTCAAAACCTGTTGGCACGTCCCCAATCTGTTGTAAATATATATTTGAATGGCATAGAGACATTTCCGAGAAACCTAGACTTGCAGGGTCAAACCAAAACTCAGGGACAGGATCTCTATCGAATTCTCTGCCTTCGTAGTGGCGCTTTCGCTCGGCGGTATGCAGCAAGTAACGACCTTCAATAATTTTTTGTAGGTTTTGTGAAGTGCTTGGATTATTAAGCCAGTTGGATACTATAGATACTTGCTCTGGGAAATACGGACCAGATTCTAGGCGTAGAAATTCAGTAGGCGACATGAATAGCGATTATAGCACAGCTATTGAACTATTTACTTGGGGCAAACTCAATTATCCACTCAATGCCGTATTTATCTCTAAACATCCCCATGTATGAACCCATTCCATTACTCATAGGTACTTCTACGCTGCCACCAGCTGATAGGCCATTGAATATTCTGTCTGCCTCCTCTTTACTGTCTGTAGTTATTGCTATTTTACTTCTATTTTCATTTTCGTTTACTTGCCCCATTCCTTCTGGGACATTATTGGCAATCAGCATATTGTGTTCACCAATAGGTAATTGGATAAACATCCCATCTTGCACTTTTCTAACTTCCCCACCAAAAACTGATTTATAAAAATCGAATGCTGCTTCAGCATTCCCGTTAAAGTTGATCCAAGGATTTATTTTTATCATAATTTAATAATGTCAGATTATTGCTGGTTTGACAATGATGTCACAGCTTCAAAGCTTACCCCGCCTTATTGTATGCCCTTTCCAGCTCGGCTAGATCCAGTTTCCCATCCATCTTTAGCATAGCAGCGCTTACCCTATCCGCTTTTGCATGGTCTGGATCACGCATCATGACATCTAAACTTTCTGGCATAATCTGCCAGGTTACGCCAAATTTATCTTTTAGCCATCCGCAAGACATTATCTCGCCACCTTCAGATAGCCCGTCCCAAAGCCTATCAATCTCTGCCTGATCTTTGCAATTTACCGCTATTGAGGTAGCCTCGCTGAAAGTAAACACCGGACCGCCGTTTAGCGCAGTGAAATTTTGGCCATGGAGTTCAAAGTCAATTGTCGAAATATCACCAGCTTTCTTGCCAGCTTCTTTGGCTACTGACTCCGTGAGATAAGATGTGTTTACAATTTTTGCATCTTCAAATAGCGACAGATACAGATCGACCGCTTCTTTTGCCTGATCATTAAACCAAAGGAAAGTTACTATTTTCCGCATATGAATCTCCTAGTTAGATTAATATCTCAGATTATCATAAACGAGATATTACGTCTGCGAATCTTGAAACTTCTGATGCGGAGAATCAGGGCTGACTTCTACAATTTCAAGCTTATTGCCCTCGAGATCAAATAAGAATGCAGTGAGATTATTGTCTCGCAATTTCAGAATTTCAGAGTCAAAAACTACGCCTCGTTGCTCTGCATCTGATTTGAACTGCTCGATGTCATCTACTGTAAACGATATGTGACGAACACCTAATGTCTTTGCATCATCAAAGTCTGCCCGTTCGTCACCACCTAGACAAAGTTCCAGGTATTGGTTCTCACTAATATGCAAATAGACTATTCTAAGGCTGTCATCGTCGTTGTGAATGCGAAATGCCTCAATTAAGCCCAACCCATCACAATAAAACTGCAATGCTTTGGCAATATCTTTTACCCTGATAGCGACATGTCCCAAACGAAGTTTGTTCATTACTAGATTATATCTCAATATAGACAAATTATCTGAATTACCGGGGCTTGCCATCCACAAATAAACTATAATTAGCCAATAAACTGTTATGATTGTGAGATATGGAATCTGACTTAGAAAAAATCAATCAAAATCTGGAAAAAGTTATTTATGGTCTTAGACAGCAAAAT
>CALFHW010000116.1 GCA_937876695.1 uncultured bacterium | reverse complement strand
GAAGCCTAGAGACTGCCTCTGCACCCATCATTGCCTCGAAGAACTCTATTCCTAGCATAGCGATCTCGTCGTGCTCTTCCTCTGAAAGAGTCATACCCTCGCTGATCTGATCGATTAGCTTGGCCTGTTCGTCAAACTTCTTCTCGATAGTTTCCTGTCTTTTATCAAATACTGACTTAAGCTTAGCTGTCTCTTTCTTCTTGTTATTCTCGAGACGGTTTAGCTGTAGGTCGAGCTTTGACTCGTCCTTGGCAGTCTTTTTCAAGTCCTTTAGCTGAGCCTCAAAACCTGCCTCTAACTCCTTCATCTTCGCCTCTGATTCAGCCTTCAACTCGCTTAGAGCCTGGGTTCTGTTCTGAGTAAGAAGTTCCTGAGCCTGTGCCTTGCCTTCTGCATTGAACTCAGTGACAAGATACCTAGAGAAGTAGATTACAGTTTCCAGCTTCTTTTGAGGGATGTTCAGAATCAACGCCAATTTATTTGGAACACCGTAAGCATACCATACATGAGTAACTGGAGAAGCCAATTTGATATGTCCGATTCTCTCTCTACGCACTCTTTTATGGGTAACTTCAACTCCGCACTTGTCGCAAATAATCCCCTTATATCTGATTTTCTTGTATTTTCCGCAGTAACATTCGTAGTTCTTGGTTGGACCAAAAATTTTCTCGTCCATTAGACCATCGACCTCGGCTTTATGGGTTCTGTAATTAATCGTTTCTGCCTTACGAACTTCACCATGTGACCAGTTGAGGATTTGCTGGGGTGAGGCGAGAGTCAATTTTAGTGCTTTGAAGTTGTTTAACATTGGCTTGGCTGCTTCAGGTTTAAATTAAATTATTCTTTGATTTCAAAACTCTGATCGGACTCGATCACGCTAGCCTCCGAATCAGTTGCTACCACTGGGTTACTTGCCAGAGCGCTATTTATCTCTTGTAGTTCATTCTCATCTAAGTTGGCTTCGATGATCTCGGTAAGATCAGTGGCATCTTCAACTGGATCAATCGGATCCAAGTTCAAACATAGTGCTCTTAGCTCTGATACCAATACCTTGAATGACTCTGGAATATATGGAGGAGCGATTGGCTGGCCTTGGATCATAGATTTATAGGCTGCTGCTCTTCCTACCACGTCGTCAGACTTTATAGTCAACATTTCGTGTAGTACGTTTGGTACAGCGTGTGCTTGTAGTGCCCAAACTTCCATCTCTCCGAATCTCTGGCCTCCCATTTGGGCTTTACCGCCAAGAGGCTGCTGAGTGACCATAGTGTATGAACCTGTGGATCTAGCGTGGATCTTGTCAGCAGACAAATGGTTTAGCTTGATGATATGCCTTGGTCCGACTAGAATTGGCTCTGGATAAGCTTCACCTGTTTTTCCGCTGTAGACAGTTACCTTTTCGCTGACAGTCTTGCCTGCTTTCTTAAGCTCAGCATCTAGAATTTCTTCTGCAAATCTAGCAAATGGAGGTACTTCTACTTTGATACCCAAAGCTCTCGCCTTAGAGGCGATCCTGGTTTCTTGAAGCTGACCTAAGTTCATACGTTTTACCATAGATGATGGTCCTAGGATGATGTCTACCTGAGTACCGTCCTCTAGGTAAGGCATTTCCTCTTCTGGCAAAATCGAGGTAATAACACCCTTGTCGCCGTGTAGACCGGTTAGCTTGTCTCCAACTGAGATTTTGCTAGTTCTTGCTACCCAAACCTTAACCTGCTTAAGCACACCTGGGTTAAGCTTGTCGCCTGAATCCTTGTCCAGAACCTGGACGCCGGTGATGATACCATTATCTCCATGGGGCAATCTCAAAGAGTTATCGCGCACGTCTCTAGCGTATTCTCCGAAGATAGCTCGCAGTAGCTTTTCTTCAGCAGTAAGCTCAGTCTCTCCCTTAGGAGCGATGATACCTACTAGAATATCTTGTGAGTGTACGTATGCTCCAACTCTAACTACACCAGTCTCGTCGAGGTTTCTAAGTGCATACTCGCCCACATTAGGGATGTCCCTAGTGATCTGCTCGTCACCTAGCTTAGTCTCGCGGATATCTTGGATGTATTCATGGATATGCACTGAGGTCAAAACGTCATCCTTTACTAATCTCTCAGAGATAATAATTCCGTCCTCGTAGTTGTAGCCTTCGTAATGCATGTATGCAGTAAGCAAGTTTCTTCCTAGGGCTAATTCGCCGTTCTGCATTGCAGGACCATCTACAAGCACCTCACCAGTCTTGAATTTCTCACCTGGGAAACGGTTACAGATCTGTGTGAATGAGGTATTTTGGTTGGTACGAGTGAATTTCTCTAGCTCATAAGTAACTAGACCCTTTTTCTTGTATTTAACAGTGACCTTGGCTCCGTCTACAAATATTACTTCTCCGTCTTCCTCAGCTAGCACTACTCTTCCAGAGGCTTTAGCTACGATTTTCTCATAACCTGTACCTACGATAGGAGATTGTGGGCTGACCAATGGAACCGACTGACGCTGCATATTTGAACCCATCAATGTACGCACTGGGTCGTCATTTGAAGAGAATGGAATCAATGAGAAACCAACTCCTCCAATTTGACCTGGGTTGATGTCGATGAAGTCTAGAGCGTCTGGTGTGACATTTACGAAGCTACCACCTCTGCGCACAAAGATTCTCTCGTCCAAAATTTCGTCATTCTCGGATAGATCGACATGAGCTGGACCGATGCTGAAGTGTAGTTCGTCATCAGCTGCCAGATATTCGACCTCATCACTGAGGAATGGTTTGATCTCAACAGCTGCTACGCCAGCTTTCTCAAGCTTGGCAGCTAGCGCCTTATCTAGCTTAGTACCTGCCTTAGCGATCTCTTTGCCCTTGTCGTCGGCTGCTGCCTCTCTAAGAGTTCTGCCGAAGAACTTTTCTTGTTTGTAGTGATTCTTATCAAGAGTAGAGTATACCCTCATGTAAGGAGCCTCTAGGAAACCGTAATCGTTGATACGGGCATATACTGCCATATGTGAAACGATACCGATAGAAGGTCCTTCTGGGGTAGTTACTATACATAATCTTGAGTAATGAGAACTGTGCACGTCACGAACTGAGAAAGTAGCTCTCTCCTTAGTCAAACCCTTAGGTCCGCCTGAAGTGATTCTGCGCTTGGTCTCTAGCTCTGACAAAATGTTTTCCTGGTCCATGTATCTCGAAACGCTACTGGAACCAAAGAATTGATTGATGGCAGCAATAACTGGTCTAGTGTTGACTAGCATTCCAGGTGTAACTGGATCTTCGGTTGAGTGAGTGCTCATGCGATCCTTGATATTCTTCTCCATACGCAAAACACCCATACGGATACGCTCGCCGATTAGCTCGCCGACTCCCCTAACTCTTCTGTTGGACAATGAGTCCATATCGTCGATCTTGGTGCTGCCGTTATTGATTTTGATGAGTGACCTGACAATCTCTACGATATCCTGCTTTTGCAAGAGGTAATTTTCAGGAGTAACAGGGATACTGAGCCCTAGTTTCTTGTTCAATTGGTACCTACCAATTCTACCGAGGTAGAATCTGCGCTTATTGAAGAATAGGTTATGGCTCCACCCCCCCCCCCCCCCCCCCCTGACGCTATCTTCTGGTCTAAGTTTGCGGTAAATTTCTAGCAAAGCCTCCTCGGTGTTTGAGGAAGGATCGCGTTTGATGGTATTTTCTAGGAAGGTTCCGCCTTCGATTTCTGCGCCTTCCAATGCCTTGCGAATCTCTTTGTCGCTGGAGTAGCCAAGCGCTCTTAGCAGCGTGGTGAGCATGATTTTAGGCTTCTTATCGAGAAGCTTAACTGACATGACACCTAGTTTGTTCATCTCGAAGTCGAACCAACGCCCTCTTTCAGGCATCAATTTGACTGAGTTGAGAACAACTCCACGTGAATCTCTGACTTTACTCTCGGTAAACAAAATACCTTCTGAGCGCACAATTTGCATCACCACAACTCTTTCGTTACCGCTGACCATAAAGGTGGCTCGATCGCTCATTACTGGCACGTCTACGATAAAGATCTTCTGTTTCTTGATCTCACCGGTCTTTTTATTTGTGAGTTTGACGTCTACATATAGAGGTCTGTCATATGAAAGTCCGAGCTTGTGGACTCTCTCGAAGCCTAACTCGCTGTCGCCCCAACTGACATCGCCAAATCTCAATTCCCAAGATTCGCCGGTATAATCCTCAACTGGTGAAATTTCGTCGAAAATCTCTTTGATACCCTCTTCGATGAGCATCTCATACGATCTCAAGTGGGAAGAAATTAGGTCAGGCTCTAAGTGCCTAAGCTTTTCGTTGGTGAGTAAAAGTCTGTCTGTCTGTGTGTGCGTCTGCGCCATGAAGAGTAATCAGGCTTAAGTAAATTAAGAAATTGGACTTTTAAATAACACAAAAAACCTACCATACTAAACGGTAGGTGAAATTTTTCTAAAATTTAAGCTGCAATGTTTCTGACCATAAATTTGATTTGCGTATGTTGTTAATAGCATGTATCCTTGGTACCTGTCAAGATATTATAGCAGAAAAACATGTTATAATATATCTGATATGGAAATAACTATTGTACTTTCGGCAATTGCCTTCGTTCTATCCATTTTATTGGTAATAATTCCTATTGCTCTTAAGAATTGGGCAGACTACGTTCATATATCCGATTACTCTCATTCTAAGCCTTTTCGCTACAAAGTGCTCACCTCTTTTGCAGTGGCAGGGCTTTCCCAGGTATATTTCTTGTATGCAACTGTGCGCCTAATCGGAAATAATGTGCACGGAATTGAGCTGCAGGCGATACAAATTGGTTACATATTGGGTATAGTTGGGGGATTGAGCATCCTAGTGATAGTTCTGGTGGACTACCATCGTTGGGCTGGTACACATAATATGATCATGCGCTCGCAAGTAATTTCTTCGTTATCTGGCGCGGGCTTTATCTCTGTCGGGTTGTTACAATTCTCACCTATGCCCTTGGTAATGTTCGCTACCAGCATGCTAGGCTTCATGTACACCTTTCTGATTTACCCGCGCAAACATAACGGTAAACATATCTATGCCGCTGAACTCAACTACCTGCTTACTTCAGCCGCTTGGGTCTTTTCGGTGCTGCTGACCCTGGGTAGCGGACTGGGGAGCATCGGCTAATAGCCACTCGGCTAAATATTTACGCTGTAATTATCCCAATCCTCAGTTCGTGGCCACCGTGAGTGTGACTTGCCCTGCAGTATCTATTGTGAAGGTATGCTCCAGTGACGAGCGGACTTGAAAGACTTCCTCCCCGATCTGGACTTTTACAGCGTCAGGCCTTGGGGTAGTAAGTACAAGGGTGCTGCTGAACTTCACCTCACGACCATCACCTGCGTTTATGGTTTGGGCCAAGGCTACATTGCCGTCTGCTTTAACCTGCACGAATGCTTCTCTACCGGAAACTGTTATCACCGCTGGGATTTGGTTAGCTGTAGATACTGGCGGGGTTGTCCCAGAGCCTGCTGGCGGAGTTTGGGTTGGGGTGGACCCAGGAGGGGTTTGGGAATCGGTGCCATCTGCGCTTCTAGTCACCGCCAAGGTTATTACTGAAGTCTGCCCAAACTGGGTCCTAGCTTCCAACTTAAAGATATTTTCTCCGACTACTAGCGGCAGGTCGGTAATCTCGAATATCTGCAAGTTGTTGACGTTGACCTGACTACCGTTTAGAGTCAGCGCGCTCCCCAGTTCAACCTGACCACTGATAGTGATCTGCCCTTGTGAGGTAAGGAATGTCCCTCTGGTGCCCGCTGTCAGGGCAACCGGGGTACTGATAGTAAGTGCTGGCTCCCTAAGTACTGTGGAAATCTGGGAGAATAAATAGACTACAAATAGCAACAGCAATAATACTACCGCGCCTGTGAAGATTCTGGCCGGCGTGATCACAAAACCGCCGCCACTCGATAGTTTTTGGGAGAGATAGTCAGTATTTTTTATGGAATCCCCTTTACTGAGGCTGCTCTCCCGCCTATACATCGCTGCTGCCCTGTCTGGGCTGATGCCGAGGTATTTGGCGTATTTTTTCAAGAAGCCCTTGGCGTAGACATCTGAAGCGAATTTCTCGTAATTGCCGGTTTCCAATGCCAGCAAGTATTCCGACCTGATCTTTGTATGCTCAGAGACCTCTTTGATGTCCCTGCCTAGTTGCCTTCTCTTCTCGCGGAGTAAATCGCCTACGTTTTGGACTTCATATGTGTTGCGGACCATAAACACATTATACCCTACGAGCCTAAACTACCAGTGCCAAGTTGGTTGAGCTGCGCGGCAGATAAAAACATGAGCTGGATGCTACCTCGACTTACCGACGAAGTCCAACACGTCCTCGCCATAATAGGTGCTCAAAGGCGTCAGGCCGCCGGTAACGATTTGATCACTTGGTTTTAATAGGATCTCATAAAGACTGAGCATTAGTAGGATTGCTATAGCAGCGATGATGAGAATTGAGTATAAACTCCCGACTTTGATCATGTTATTTCTTTGACATAATTAAACTACTCTACCTGCTCCCAATATATTGTCCGGAGCGAAAAGTCGAAAATGAGTTGGCTATTTGCACCTGCAGATTGCTGACTATCAGGGCTGGCAGTGATGGCTAGATCCTCAACATCAAATATCCTGCTGCTCTCTTCGATCTGTTTTAGTAGGCTCAGACCGCCGGTGAAGCTCCCTGTGACAACGAGTTTGGCACGTTGTAACTTGGCTCGCTCGCTTATGCCAAGCTCTTCATATTCAGCAGGAATTGATGTCAATTCAGTGTAACGAAGTGATTGGAAACTCAACCCATTTTGGGTAACCAATTTATGCAATTCGGTATAGATTTCGGCCTGATGCTTCTCTTCAGATAGAACTTGGGCGAATTTGGTCAAAGGTTCAGCCAAAGACTGTTCTTTGGTCTGTAAAGTAAGAATAGAGTTGTATTTGGTATCTTGCCTGCTGACTACATCGGTGAGTTGGTTATTTTTTTCCAGTTGGGTGGATATAGATGACAGTGCGGGCGTGATAGCAAAGAAGATAAGCATAACCACCACTAACAGAGTAATCAAGGCCGTAGAGATGGTTTTACCCTGGGGAGTAGCTAACAGCTGACTCAGAGCGCTATCGGTTTTTCTGCGCTCACGTTTCATAAAGCCTTTAGTATCGCCGCCGGGGGCGTCTAAAACATCGGCGGCCACCATTGCGGCAGTATCCACTGGGGCCGTTTGGCTTACCTCTGTCTGGTCAGCTTGGTTCTGTCCAGCATCTGTTTGGAGTTTCTGATCTGTCATATTTAACTACCTCCTGTAATTTCAGGTATTTTAGTTCTACCTCTATCTAGCCCATCTTTTATCTTGATTTGAATAGTGAAAGTAGAGTTGCCACCACCCGAAGTCGAACCACTAGTGGCTGCAACCGCTTCAACTTCACTGACTATTACGTCTGAAAAGATCTCTGTTTTCTGCTTCAAGGCATTTTCTAATTTGGAGACTTCGCTGGTAGGTGCCTGGCCAGTGAGATTTATACCACTACCTCTGACGATGAGGCTTAGATCTTTGATAGTTGAGGGTAAATTCTGGTTTATCTCGCGGATAGCCTTCTCATAGCTGCTGCCGCCTTCCCAAATTAATTTGTAGGCGGAGAATTTATCCTGCTGGTCTATGAAACCGAGCTCTCTGGGGCGCAAGGCAGCCAGACGAGCGCTGTTTTGTTGGTTTCTCTCGATTAAATCTTTGGCCTGAGTATCTACCACTACCCTAGTGACGAATGAGAACAGCACTATCACTTCCACTAAAATGACTACTACCCTACCCACGTTGGTGACCCAATCATACACCTTATCCCAAGCATCGGGCGGTGCCGTATTTCCTTGTAGTAAGTTAAAGCCTTTTAGTGACATGAGCAGTAACTTTATATTAACAGGAGATCGGCAATAAGTGCAGCGAGTTCTTGTAATTTATCTTTCTGAACCTTGATATGTACATCCCGGCCCTGTTTGGCGCAAATAATCAGACCCGCTCTCTCCAACACGCCTAGGTGGTGGCTCATGGCGGGTCTCTTAAGCGGAAAAGGGCTAAATACCTGCCTGATATTCAAACCTGTCTCTGATTTATCCGCCAGTAGTTTTTTGAGTACATGGTATCTCACTTCACTAGCCAGGGCTTCCAGTATCAGAAATTTATCAGGGGCTGCTGTCTGCTTGGAAGAAAGTAGTGAATTACCTAAATTGCTGCGGCCATCAAACCTGCTCATCTCAATAGTTTCTCAATAATGCAACCAGCTTTCCCCTGACCTCCACCTGCTTGTAGAACATCGGTTTGAGGGCGGGATTGGCTGGCTGCAGTCTAAACCGGTCTCTTTCTTTATAAATGCGCTTCAAGGTCGCTTCATTGTCTCCTACAATCGCTACTACTATGTCCCCATCTTGGGCTTGTTGCTGGGATTTGATGATCACAAGATCTCCATCTAATATCCCGTCTTCAATCATACTGTCCCCCTTCACTTTCAGTGCGAAGTAATTCCCTTGAAATTTAGGGATTATTGAGCTGCTGACCAGAATAGGTTCGGCGTTTTCGATAGCTTCTAGTGGACTTCCGGCTGCAATCTGACCCAAAACATCTATTTCGATGTATTTCTCGGACATAGAAGTGGCAGTGGTGCGAATACCTCTAGCCTGATTCATCTCTTTGCGCAGATACCCCTTCGCTTTCAGTTTCTCAACATGCTCGTGCACGGTAGAAACCGCCCTCAACTTGAAGTGATGTCTAATCTCTTCCAACGAAGGTGAGATGGAGTTAGCATGCCTATACATCTCGATGAAATCTAGGATCAGTTTTTGTTTGCGAGTAAGTGCTGCTAACATAAGGAGATTATACCGTAAATAAACCGAAACTGAAAATATTTTCTATTACTTTATCCAGAGCAAATTATAACCTAATCCCACCTCAATCCAAGTATTGTTTTGGAAATCATAAAGCTTCAATTCTGAGCTAGTGGGTCTACCAGGGTTCAGGTAGATTCGGGCATCCCTGGATATGTTATCCAATATGCTTTTAGGGATAAACTCAGCAGCCAGAAATGCCCCTTCAGGTGAGAACTTGGCTAATTCTATACTCATTTCAGCTTCTTGATAATCTAGTACTTGCTTGCCAGAATCGAGGTAGTCGACCACCCTCAGTCCGAATCTGCCTTCACTGAGTTCCATGGTCTCCTGACGCACCGAATAAGCAAATAGCCTATCTTCTGGGGCGATTTGGGGATCTCTCGCGTAAATTTCACCCGCTGTAGTATAAATCTGGCCTTCCGCGCCCATAACTTTGGCTCGAGGGTAGAAATTCACTTGTCCTAGGCTAATTTCCAGCACGCCTACATTGTCGCCTTTATAGTTAAACCCGCCAAAAGCATTGAATTTACCTAAAGGGGACGACTGCCCAGTTAGTAGTGATACAGGGATCACGTCAAAATTGAACTTTTGTACCAATACTGTATTGCCGTCCGGCGCCGGCAAGATTGCTGAGATATCACCGTAATGGCTAGCTAGTGCCTCTAACCGCTTTAATACTCCCGACTCAATGTCATATGTATACGGTAGGCTGAAATTCTCGGGCAGTTCCTCCGGTGCTAAGTTCGCCATGTCCTCATCAGGTAAAGTCCCAATAAACATCAGCTCTCCGCTGACAGAAAAAACCGGCGCGGTGATATTGAGTCTCGTCGGCAGTTCCAGTCTGGTGGTCTCACCTGTGACTAAGTTGTAGTGGTAGACATCAGTCGGCCGCGCCTCCCCATTTTGTACGGTGTAGATTATCTCAGGACGGATTATGGACTGTGCGTATTCGCGGATATTCATATCCGAAGCAATTCTGGTGGTCTCAATCTCGACGGCTGGTGTCTCTTCCACAGCTACTTTTCGCAGAACCCGGCCGAGCTCGAGGTTCTGGTAGCGCTCGGCCCTAGTAGCGTATAGAAATTGCAGCGGTTTAGTCTTGAATCGATAATTTGCTCCTGCTGCCATGGGTTTACCATAACTGTCCTTAAGCTCAGGAGAAATTTTTATCTGGTATTCGGTATCGTATGTAAGGGGACCAGCAGCAGAGAAGGTAATCGAGCGGTCAATTGCCCTAAATACTCCCTCAATTGGTGGCTCAAAACTAATATAATCAGCTATGCTCCCCCTTAGATCGGGTGAAAGCGGCCGGGTAAATTCAAATGTGATTGCTTGGTTATAACTAGCTGCCCCCAATTCATTCTGATTGCGAAGTTCTACATTGATAAGGCGATTTGAGCCTCGACTGGTGATCAAAATCAAGAGTAGCATCAAAAATACTAGCCCCAGAGCCAAGGCTATATTCCACCAAATATAGGGCGACAACTTGAATAGTCTCGCTTTTATTTGTTTCTCTTTCATAGTCGCTATTCGTAAGGTGAACTAGGACGAGGCACAATCTCCATAAAGTCTGCGCTAATTACCATATAACTCTGGCCTTCTTTTTCTACAACTTTCCACTCTCCCTTTACCCTTACCCAATCATCCTGCTTAAGATTTCCCGTTAAGTCGGAATTCTCAATCTCTAGGCCTAAGGGACTGGCATCAATTGCACAACAGGTAATCACGAACTTACCGACCATAAAATTCTCTTCAGAAAAGACCGCACCGCCGCCTGCCTTAAATAAAAAGCCCACTACATCCACTCGTTGCCCTATAAACCGGCTATAATCAGCCTCGTAATTCTGCAGTCTCACCCAATCAGCTATTCTCAATGTCTCCGGATTTACCTTAAGCAGCGGGCTAACCTCTTGGGCATTACCTGCGGCTCCCACATTTACGCTTCTATTGGAGGCTGTAGCTGAACTTAATGGCTGCGGTGGAAGCAGAAAGCCCAGCATCAATACCACCAACAGCGGCGCTAGGCTGCGCAGCGAGATTCCTTTGACTGGAATAAACAAGCTAGCCGCCGCAACTAGCAGAAGCAGTCCTCCCATCAAGAAATTAAACATAAAATAACCGGAATTGATGTAGTACTGGTTGTGGCCAGAGAAAAATAGCCAGACTAAATAGAGCGCCACAAATACCATGACCAATCCTGGGATCCTATCAGTGAAAGCCCGCCAATTGCCTTGACTCTCTTTGCCTACACTATCATGATGATGGTGGTTGTGATTATTTTTCATCAGTAACCCAGCATAGTAACAATTAAACTAATCAGAATAGTGAGCATTGTCACTAAAAATACTATATAGGCGACCGCCCTGGGCTTAAATGTAGTCAACAGCATAGAGATCGCCTTAACATCGATCATCGGGCCGTAGACCAGGAATGCTACCAAAGCGCCCGGAGTAAATTGGCTAGAATAAGCCAGCGCGATGAACGCGTCCACAGTCGAGCACACCGAAAGAATCACCGTCAACACCATCATAGATAGAATCGCTAGAATTGGCACGCTAGCCAGACCAAACACGAAGTCGCGAGGTATCCATAGCTGAGTAATAGAGGCTATTGCAGCGCCGATAATCAGTAGGTTCATCATCGAGAAAAATTCCGTCAGAAAACGACGCACGAATGAGTGGCTAGTTAGGTACTTAAGGCCACGATCATGACTGTGATCCTCCTCGCACATCACAATAGTGGCTGGAGTAAGCAGGCTATTGCTGTTTTTATGGTAGCTCAAAATTATTCCCACTGTACTAGCCACCACGAAGCCGCCGATAACTCTACCTAGGATGACGACAGGGCTGCCTTCGAAGGCAGCCATAGTAGTAGCAATTACTACAATATTTAGAATCGGCGCACCCAGGTAGAAGCTCACCGCCTGCGACACACTAAAACCTTTGGCCAAAAGGCTTCTCATCACTGGCACATTGCCGCACTCGCATACTGGGAACAGAAAGCCCAGACAGGCTGAGATCATATGTGAGGCAAATCTATTATTAGTGCGCAGGCGCAACAGCCATTCATCTTTAACAAAGGCAGATAGCACCGCCGAAACCAACACGCCCAGCACCACAAACGGCGTTGCCTCCACCATTATTGCCAGAAAAATTGTCAGAGTATCTTGCAGCCTTTCCATGTCAGTTCAATTATAACCCGTTTATGTTAGATTATTGTACGGATGAATATTAAGAAAACTGTAGGAGCCAAGCTTAGCGTCGGTAAAAAAAAGCACCCCGATGATAAGCCCTCTAAACCCGCTGGTCTTGGGAGTACAGCAAAAACGGCCGCTGGTAAATCAACTCAAGGCAGGGCGACTAGCAAGGCTACAAAAGGTAAGCCGATTCCGAGTAAGCGTACAGGCCGTCTCTTCGACCGACGCAACCTATCCTTCGGCCTACTTGCACTGCTGCTAATCGGCGTCTGCATTGGCATCACTGCCCTGGGCCTCTGGTGGCGTGGGCAAGAACGTCAGAAGGCTATGATTGCCGCTTTCAAGAAAGACAATTTGCTACTAGTCACCAATAGCCAGTTACCTTCTGAATTCAACTTTCAGCATGCTGGGCAAGAGAAGAACTACGAGATTTCGCTAGAGCTGAGCAATAATAGCGAAGTTGCTTACCAATTGGGTCTTACCTCAGCTATGCCCAGCCAGGGTATCAGTTCACCTGAGGAAATCGAGCTGAGGATCACGGAAAAGGCGCAGCTTCCAGTTGCTATAACTCTACCTTTGACAATGCCTGTAGGAGCTGACCAAGTAGAAGAGATGCTTGAAATTGTCATAAATCTGAAGGGATTAAGCGATCCTGAGCAGTCCTATTCTCTCTCCTACCAAATCCCCCTCGTGTTGAAGCTAGTTCCCACCGATTCAATTGTGAGTATAGGCGCCATCAGTCAGACTCAGAATCTAACCTATAAGCGCGACAGCAAACCTGAATTGAAAGGGATGATTGCTATAACTAATCTCAGCGAGCAGCAAGTACAGGGGTTTTATGAGTTTGACCTAATGACCACCACGGGCGAACTAGTGCAACCTTTACTAGTGAACGAACTCATTTTGCAACCTGCTGCCAGAATTGAGTTGCCTATGATGTTTAAGTTGGATCTGCCACCAGCTAACCTGCTAGAAGTGGGAGAAAAAGAGTACCTGCTGAAGTTTCGCTATACCGGCGAGCTAAATGGTCGTAAGATTGCATTAGAACAAGGTTCTACCCAGAGTTTCACGATCAAGGTCGAGTCGCTTTGAGAATTTCAGCCTTTAGTTTGACGCATTTGCGATAGACTTTTTCTACATTACTGTCAATACCATTAACGCCAAAATAGTTGATTCCAGTGGATTGATAATTTATCTCTAGATCAACTGGATCATCTTGGCGAACTTTTTCATCGATCTGCTCAGTTAGATAATGAAACATGTCGACTACTTTATCAAGTCCCGCACCAAAGTTGTATTTCTCATTCCCTAAAGTATTAGCTACACCGATTACATGTTTGGCACCTAGCTCTCTAAGTTTTGTCGCTGAGTAACCTGGGGTGAGGTCGCCATCGATCAGACTCCTGCGCTTTCCTCTTCCTGCTGGCAACACGTAGGGGAAGGCGCAGGAGGCCTGTAAAGCGTTGAGAAGACTGCCCTCGCGGATGAACACCCTTTCAGGTTTATCCATCCTGGAGGCAAAAATAACTAGCGGAATCGGCAGATCTTCAATTTTACGATCATCAGCAATGCTCAGCAGCATCGTTGCAAAAGATTTCTCAGACATAAGTGTCTGTCTGGTTAATAACGAAGATAATGAAAATAGCCTGCTCATCCTCACTTGGGAAACTATTTCCAGCATCTTACTCCAATCGTAGCCTAGTGCGTACATGGAGGCTACTATCGCCCCACCCGATGAACCAGCCACAATTTTGGGAACCAGGTTATGCTCTTGCAAAAACCGCACTACACCTATTGCTCCAAATGCCTTGGCAGACCCACCCTTAATTGATAGTGCGAAATCATTCATAATAGTAGTTATATTCAATCCTAACACCTCCCCAGCCTGGAATATAAATTGCGGGCTCCAAGGCGACGACTTCGCCGCCCTTAAACTCATATGACTTACCTAAATTACTAATATGCGGGCCCTCATGTACTTCTATGCCTAGACCATGCCCGAAAGCATGAATCAGCGGGTACTCCTGGCCGAGTGCTGCTTGCATGAGGCTAGAGAGTTCGGTGGTGGTGTGTGGAGAAATAGAACTACCAGAGTCGTTGGCAGCCTGTTCTTCACCGCCAGCTATGACATCCAACCGCTGTGCTTTAGAGCCGAGGTACTTTGACGCAGCTTCAAGTGCAGAGACCACCCTCTGTGATCTTTCGTCAAACAGCTGTTGCTGGTCAACACTTGGGCGAAATATGGTGGTGCGGCAAATATCTGCGTTATACCCATGGTAACTAGCCCCCATATCGATCAGAACGACATCACCTTCTGTTAGCTCCTTGGCGGTAGCCCGGTGGTGTGGAATAGCGCTATTGGGGCCAAAAGCCACGATTGGGTCGAATGCTGACTCAAAGCCTGGAAAGTCAGGACTACTCAGTTCAGTTAGTATCGACTTCTTAACCTCCAGCTCAGTTATTCCAGGCTTCAAGTGCTTTAATATCTCTTGATAGACAGTTTCACTTCGCTGTGCGGCTAGACGAATCTTCTCCACTTCTTGCGGAGACTTGCAAGCACGCAACTGGGTGAACATGCCGGCCATTGGCTCTAGCTTCATATCCAGATTTCCCTCCAACGAAATAACCTCTTGGTAGCGCATATCTTCAGGTTGGAAATAGAGTGTAAGTGGCAAAACAGAGTCTTTGCTATTTCCCTTGTCATTCCTCATTATCTCCATTACTTCCTCGCTGAGCTTAGTACCAGGCTTTAAAACAACCCTCTGAACTGCGTTGCCAGTATCGGGGGCTGCATTAGCAGCAAACATCTCTGGCAGAAAGTGCCAGATTTTGTGTATGTCCGATAATTTAGTCGGCACATTATTTACCAACTTACAAAGCACATAGCTCTGTCGTTCTAATAGATTATCTGCCATAAACCCTGTTAAGTAGAAGATATCAAATGGATTGGTTATCAATAAGTACATGCTGTATTATAAAACTATGGAAGAAAGAATGCTCAAAGAAATTGCTAGCGACATCGCGAAGCTAGCCAGACGGCTGGAAAGCCTTGAGGGAATGATGGCGCAGATTTCCAGAGAGGTTGGCGCATCTAGCGGCAAAGTGTTGTCTACCCAGATCGACAATCTGGAGTCAGGTATTAGAGAGCTGAAAAGTGAAGTTGACCATATACATCTGGATACCAATAACATCCGTAAGGTCCAGGAATACGGATCGAATGATATGCAAGAGGTAAAAAAGGCTTTGGCTGCGATATATCGCAATACCGACGAGCTCGAAGGCCTAACTCTTTCTGAAGATGAACGCATGACTAAATAAGTAAAATATGCCCATGAGTGACAATGCTGCCCCAATCCCTACACCATCAGCTGCTGCTGTCCCTAAAGAGGCCGGCAGCCTACGTGAACGCGTGCAAAAGGCCGTAGTTAAAGTCATCACTCATGGCCTGGAAAGCGGTAGTATTTCTGAGGACCGAGCTCGAGGCATCGCCAAGATGATCCTAGAGAAAGTCCCCGATGGCATCAGCGATAAGGAACTAATTGAGGTAGTGCCTACTCTAGACGACGAATTTGCCGAACTGGGAGAAGTCGTTATCCCCATTGTAGTTGAGTACGAAGAAAAGGTGCGCAAAATAATTGAAGGCAAAGTATTGAACCTAGTCAGAGCCAGAAAATTTGAAGATGCCATCGACATGGCTCGCAAAGGTATGGATTACTCAAAGCAGTTGGCAAAGTAGACGCACTCGCTCCCAAATCCCTTTCAATAGCCCAATCCTAACCTGCTTGCCTTCGCCCTACCATGACTGGAAAGCATAAATAGCCTGCGGCCTTGCATAGTTTTGCCTTGCTTCCTAAGCTGAACGAGTAGCGGCGGCCTAGTACTGACCAATTCCGTCATCGTTCTCGTTAAATTACTGATTACAATTCCAACTTCCTTTAGTTTCTGTGAGACTTGCCTGGAAGTGAATTGAACTGCGCCAGCTTCTGCTAGCGCTATTGCTGCCGCCAATACCTTCTCCCTGTCGGTAACCGGCAATCTGGTCGGAGCTTGTTTAGGCTGACTATTTGGTTGGCTGACAGGTTGATCGACAGCAATCGATACTTGCTTAACTGACTCCTGCGAGCCAGCGCCAACGTCTAGTTTACTTTGCAACCAATTAATTATCCTGACCTGTGCCAACTTATCCACATTTAATAGCAATTGGTGCGCAAGTTTCATCATACGTAGCTCCTTGTCTGTTTCTATGTCTGTGTTTCCCATGACAAACATACATTAGCATTCTAATCGTAACTAAATCAAGCTGATGTGGATAAAGAAAGGTTGACAACCCGACTCTAAAAGTCCTAGTATTCACTTATGGAGGAAGAAGGGGGAAGGAGCGAAATAATGAATTTCTTCTCAATTATATTCGGTATGTTTATAATTGCCCCATTTAAGTATGTTTTTGAAGGTCTAACATCGAGAGGTAAGCAAGCTATGGGTAGAATGAGAGGGAGGACAAAATAATGCCAGGGGCAGAGCACAAGACAGTACTAGAGTTCACAAAAGAGTTTCTCCAGATTACAGGTCTACCTCTATCAGTGGATGCAATCTTTGCACTTACCATCGATAAAGCACTAGAAATCATAGACACCAACGACGACCCGCTCGACGATAAATACGCAGATGCTTTGAGGATAGCCGGGTCAGACGTATCCAGCTTGCAGGAGTTATTCGCTACCAGTCCTGAATACTACGTAATTTTCTTCTCAAGCCTGATGGTGGTGCTTGACGAACAAACCCTGCATATAGAATTCACCCCAGATCAAAAAAACCTGCTAGGTAAACTTCTCGATAGCGTGAATGTGTTTGACTGATTTCTGGGTGAGATTTGGATAAAGTTACACCGGGTTTGCTGGCGGAGTATTTGGATCATCATACCCTTCTGGGTAAAACACGTATCCTGACTCAGGCTTTTCCAGTTTACTGATTCCGACAATCTTCTCTGCGACCCATTGCGGGTCGAGATAACCCTTTCCTTGTTGTTTTAGCCGTTCCTTTTCTTCTATACTGAGTGGTCCAAAGCTAGTGAGCATGCTACCTAGAGTCAATAGAATAACTTGAGGGGAAGTCCCCAACTCCGCGGCCATAGCCAGCGACATGCCCCGCATCGCGAATTTTGATATTACATAAGGGCTGCGTCCAGGCATGGCGATCACGCCCGTGCCAGAGCCTATATTGATCACCTTGGGTGTATGACGGGCGATAGAGGAAGGTTGGCCCGTTGGTTTCAACGCCGGCAACAATCCTTGCGTTAGAAAGTACGGTGCTAATAAATTGATATTCATAGACAGCTGCATATCGCTCCAGCCGACCTCGGGGAATCTCTTATAAATTCCTATCCCCGCGTTGTTTATCAACAGATCAATTCGCTCCGTGCGCTCCAGTATGTTTTTCACTGCCTCTTCTATCCCCTGCTGACTGGAAAGATCCGCCTTGACCAGCACTATTTCAACGTTTTTTAACTGTTCCGAGAGCCTTTGCAGGCCTTGTTCATTTATATCTAGCAGCAATAGCCGTAGTTTCTCACTTCCCCTGGCAGAAACTGACTCCGCCGCAAACTTGCGCGCTAGCAGCCCTCCTAGACCTCCAGCTGCACCTGTTATTACGATAGTCATCATGTTTGATACTAGCAAATAATTTTAGTTCTTACGAATCTACTTTATTATGTAATAATTAATGTGTGTATGTTATAATATATAATAGGTTAATAACAAAAATATGGTAACTAACACAGAGTCCACACAGCTTGATTCGGATCCAGGGGCAGACAACAGGCTCGTAGTTAATGGAAAGCCAGTAATCACATACCATGAGTTCTTGGACTATGATGACCTTGGAAATAGTGTGCGTACATACGTACTTCAAGATCTGCATTTTGGTTATGGTGGCGTTACTACTAAGGACTTCATGTCGTTTATTTATTCTTTTATTGATGTATATATTCCCCTTGAGAATACTGCTGTTACTACAGTTGTGGCATGCCCAACGCTTATACCACATGAGAATGTGATAGGGATTAAGGGCCAAATGGACATAACTGTCCAGACCGCAACTATGGCAGAAGTCCTAACCGAGAGTCCTTTGCCTAACAAAGCTACCGGGAGTAAAACTATCATAATGTTTGATCCAGAGTTAGTTGGAATGATCAGCCAAGACTACATCGTTGCACTCGAGAAATACAACATTCAAATCGCACCCATTGGTTAGAAGTTAATGCCATTGGCATTTTGGTATAATTAATTTATGGGTTCAAAAGAGGCGCTATACAAAATCGCGGAAAAGCTAACTGCTATTTCCAAAACTATCAAATTTTCAATCACCCCACTGAACGCTGCCGCCGAGCAGAAAAAGTTCTTTACTAGTAAGTATAGATATAATCCTCAGTTTGAGTATAAAAAGTTTACCTTGCCCGCTCAGATCATTGACGATTTGAATCGAGTCGAAGAAGAAATCCACAATGCTGGATTCCCCCCTGCGATTGAAACTGCTTGCCTAGAGACCATAAGTTTTCTAAAGAACTTGTACTTTAGCTCTATAAGTGTTGGCCAGCAGGAGTTCACCCATAACGTCAGCAAGCTGCACAATTGGGAACATAAGACTGAGGGAGACTACTCTGAGTTTCTATCTCTAAAAATCGACCACGATAGCGAGTCCTGGGACGCAGAAATGATCCAACGGGAATTCATAAGTCACATTCAGAGTAAGGGGTTGCACAGCTGGTCGGTAAGGATTAATACTATTAGAAAAAACGTTATCTTTGTTAGCCCACCAAAGAAACTACTCTCAATTGGCAGTTCTATAACCAGAAGTAGAAAAGATGTGAAGCGACTGGCATTGCACGAGATTGACACCCATGTTTATCGAAATGAACAGAAAGGTAAGATACTCGGGCAGCTGCGAATTTTCACTAAAAGGCCTGATAATCATCTACTCGAGGAGGGTCTGGCAGTCTTCAATGAATTCAGCAGCCAGATGACGACTAGCAGGGCTCAGAAAGTCTATGCCTTGAGGCTGCTGGCTGCGCAGCATGCCCACCTCCCTTTTGCTGAACTATTTGACCTGCTAAAAAGCCATGATCTGTCTGCGCTGACAGCCTATATCACTGTTGTACGGCTAAAAAGAGGACTTGGTGATACCTCACTACCCGGTGGCTACATCAAAGATTCTGCTTACTTGGTCGGATATGAGATGGTGAAGGCGAATCCAAGCCTCATGGAGAACCTATTTGTGGGTAGTCCCGACTTCATAGAACAATTAAGGCTTCTGTAGTATTATCAGGCTATGGTCATAAACCTCACCCACCCCGAAAAAGTCGCCTATCGGATGACGATCGACCAGGGTCTAAGCCCGCTTGAGCACATTGCACCGAGATACCGAAAAAGAATCGAGAAAGATTTGCCCAAATTCTTGGGCTCTGGCTATGAAATAAAAGATGTGCCCCTCAGCGAAAACATTCTCGAGAAATTCGTCCCCCTCTACAACTCTCTTATAGAAAATAAGACCGGGCAGATTCCGGCCGACATTAGATCAATGATAAGCAGTCATTCCTCACAGGGACGAGTATATCGGGTACTCTGTCTGTTCAACTCAGGGGAATTTATAGGCGGACAAATATACTCTATTAGAGACGATCTGCTAGTTGCCGCGTATAGAGTTCTTCCACATAAATCTGTTGTCACAATGAGAGCAAACCTCACAATGATGATTGATCTTGAGTTCATCAAAGCAGCACATAACCTTGGCTTACCGGAAATTAGTATTGGCAGAGATGAAAACAATTATGGCAAAAGGTTGAGTATTGGACTGCTTAACTATAAACTTGGGATTGGCTTCAGAGCCATTGTTACTGGAACCCCACCAGTCATAAATTCAACCATGGAGTTGATACCCGACACAGACCAGGCATTAATCGGTTGCGACCAGTCCGGCGCCAACACAACTGCAATACACCTTTTCTTAAAAACCGATCTCAATGAATTCAAAAACAAGTACCCGGAGATTTTCAATTACGATAAACTACCATTAGTTGTGTCCAATAATCTTGGGGTGCATATTAGCATATAGCTAGCAAATACCTACTCAGTTATTACTTTCGTTTTCGTAAATACCTCAGTGATAGCTTTGTCCATTTCATATCCCCTGTCAGTACTGATTATGGTGTACCCAGCTTTCTTATAGCCCTTGTCTGGCGGTCCCACCACCCCACCAGCTTTTATTTCAATCCGTTCCAAGTGCACAATTACCTTTGGGTCTTCAATTTTATGAAACTCAATAGAACGGAATTTACCTACCTTATTTGCCCAAAAGTGGAGGACTACTGAGTTCCTGATTAAGTCAGATTTAATCACCAAATCATCTAGCCCAATAGTAGACTTGATAACATTCTCAACATGGGGTAACTCATAGGATATATTGTAAATAATGTTTCTGAGCCCACCTATTCTAGGGTTTATCTCCACCACGAATAATTCGCCTTGAGTATTGATCCTAAACTCGACGTGCATAATTGCTAGCCTCATATTATTCGACTCAAAAATGCCCGAGAGCTTCGCTGTTATCTCCGCATACATTGTCTCGTCCATGTCAGCTACAGTTTTTGAGTAGCAAGTGCGGAAGTCCTGGTAGCCCATATCATAACCAATGACCTGCTTACAAAAAGGCGTATACCTATAACCTTGTAACTTCGACCAGTACACATCTACCGAATATTGATCGCCTTCAAAATACTCTTCTGCTAAAAAGCTATTATTCTTATTTCTCTGCTCAGCCAAGGAGACTTTCTCCCATACTGACTCCGCATCTTTCGCGTCAGCCACTATCATTACATCTGTACTCGCCTCCCCTTTAATGGGTTTTACAATTAGTCTCCTACCTTGCTTAACTGCCTGAAGCAAATCCTGCTTTTCATTGATAAGAATTGAGTGTGAGGAGTGAACCGCATCATTAACAAAACTATTCCTGAACTTAGATTTGTCAGATAGCATGCCAACAATTTTAGGTGTGATATCTAGTGACTGTGGAAGTTTGAAATGAGTGATAATCTTATGTGCCTCAACTATAGTCCTCTCGTTTATGCTGACATAAGTGTTTACTGGGTCAATCAATCCCGATAACTTTGTGAAGAGATTATTATCGACATCCTGGTAGTTAATAACTTCAACGCCTATCAATAACTCCTGTCTGGCGCTGTCAATTTCCTTTATTGAGTCTTGGCGTTGCAGAATAATTACTTTGGCGTATTTCTTGGCTGCTCTAAGCTCGAACTTTTTGGGTATCCCTAGGAAAATAAGTGTTTTCATTGTTTACAATAGTTATTAAACGCAACAACAGTAACGGACTAAGTTCGGAAGGGGTGGGATTCGAACCCACGGTACCCGGAGGTACGCCTCGTTAGCAGTGAGGTACTTTCGGCCACTCAGCCACCCTACCTTCTAAGGCTCATTATATCCTAAATTCGGCTTATATTTAAACTTAAAATGAGGTAAATTGAGATATGGACTTGCCAAAAACAGAAAACTACGAAGAATTGAAGGCACGGCTGGCCGAACTGCAACAAAAACTCGGCGAGGCTGAGGCTCTGGAAACGGCCAAGAAATTAGCCGCGGCGCCACTCACTACCCTCTACAGCTGGGAAGGCCCTGACAGGCTCTACAGCAGTAAATCCAGAGTTTGGTATACGCTAGTCTCGCTGGCTTTCATTGCTGGAATTGGTTTTGCGGTAGTTACACAGGAGCTGCTATTAGTGGTGGTTTTATTGGCGGTTTTGGGATTGGTGTATCTTAGCAGCGTGGTAAAACCCAATATCGTCGGTCACGAGATTACAAATAAGGGTCTAAAAACCGCTGGCAGGATATACTATTGGAGCAAGATGCGGGGATTTTGGTTTACTAGCCGCGGCGGACAACTAATGCTGATGATCGACTTGGAGATGCAAGCTAACCCCAACCGCATCATTATCCCTTTGGGGATTGGCTCGCCAAGAAAGCTCTTGAGCCTGCTAATGCCCCACATTCCCTACCTCAACCGCAATGACATCGGCGAGGATTTGATCAACATCTTTACACTAGGTACTTACCAGCCTATTACTCGCTGGATCGCGGATTTTGCTGGCAGCGGACAGCCAGAGAGTAGTAAAGTCACCACAGCAAGCCCTGTCGTACCGGGTGTTGTTGCAGTGAGAGACACTGTCGGCTCGGTAAATAGCGCATCCATTCCAACCCCTGCGCCAGCAAACACTCCAATTTGAACTAGTTTGCGGTATAATCAGTTTAAACAAGCTCTCATAGCTCAGCTGGATAGAGCGCAACTTTGCGGAAGTTGAGGTCAGAGGTTCGAATCCTCTTGAGAGCGGGTTTACGCAGTAATACCAAAGCATTACTTTAAGAACACTTCTAGCAACGCGCAAAAAAAGATCGCGCTGAAGTCTGTGCCATTTATGCAATACGCCTTCTTCTCTTCGTCTTACCTCTTTTGTTTAAATGTTCTGTGTCAGCATCTCTTTTGTAAGGATTATCTGGATTGCCAACACTACCTGAGAAAAAAGTATGTTGAATAGTGGTGCCAGATCCTAAAGTTTCAGATGTGTCGCTAGTTATTACATCTTCCCAATATTCAGGATTTTTTAGGGTTGCAATAAGATCTTCCTTCCAAATGGGTGCATTTTCTAGTGGAAACTGGTGTCTATCCTCGGGTCGAAGTAATTCGAGCAACAGAAGCGTCGTTTGTCTAACAAGCTGATTGGCAGAGGCATCCAGTTGTAAAGTCGCTAAATCACTCTCAATCTGTGCATTTTCTAAGATAAACGCACAAGCATTTACTACCCAACTAATGGTCTCTATAGCATCTTGATCAGTACTTACACTCTGGTCAAACTCGTAGAGTAACTCATCGAGTTGCTGGGTGTTAATTGCGGAATAACGCCCTGGCTCTGTCGGGATCCCCCTAATGAGACTGGCCATCAAATCAAGACTAGGCTTTTGCCTTATCAGTTCATCAACAAGGTATTTCTGAGGATCAACGTCAACTTCGACTTGTATCTCTAATGGTAGTTTAACCTGAATGGACGTTGATGGTTGAGATTGCGTGGGTAGAAGTTGGGGTTGAGATGGGCGGAAAAAGTCTGTATTGGCGGCATTATCAGACGCGGAATCGGCGGGGAATTGGATTTTAGACTGTACCAATTCGCCCATATTTTTCGTTAATAACCATTAAATATAAACTAACAGGTATCATTGGTAAATTGCAAGAATTTTATTATTAAGGGTGAATAAGCTGCTAAAATCCAAGTAGGTAAATAAATTGCCTACAGATTGGCTGAACTGGAAGCGTACCGAAGTGGCCATACCGGCACCGACTCGAAATCGGATGGTGGGGAAACCTGCACGGGGGTTCGAATCCCTCCGCTTCCGTTTATTAAAATAGTGATAGACTAATAACTAATGACAATTAAACGCTCCGAAATAGAAGTCAAAAGTATAGATACCAATTCGGTCTTAGCGTCATACTCAAAGTTCTTTGAAGAGTATGCCGCCCATAAACTCAAAATTAAACTAGCAAATAGAGGGATTAGCAACAATTTGCTTCCGCTGTCACTGACGATTTTGACACTTTTTCTTCTACTTAACTGGTTATTCGCATCATTTATAGGAGCGTTACTAGTAACAGTGTTTTTTATTATTCCACTCACACTGGTTATCTTCCCTATCCTTAATAATTCTAGATGGTCAAAAAGCTTTGATGTTAAACTTCACGATAGTATTGAAAATAGTATAGAAAAAGCTGCTACAGCAACCAGATTAAATACCTATAGGAAGGTTATTAATAAACTTAAAAAATCTCTCCCGTTGAAATATTCTTATGAATTAAATGATTCAACTATCAATATATCGGTTGCGTCTTCAAATAATAAGCGGAAAGTTTCATACTTGATAAGGAATATTAAATTCGGATATTTCAGTGACACAGCAGCCATTTTTGTTACCAGAAGATTTCCACAAAATATTTTTAGGATCGGTCTTAGTGACCAAGAATTTACTACCAGCTTGATCGAAAAGCTGAGGCAGGAAAACATCCCGCTGAGTTTTGACGAAAGTTGGAATTCGACTAAAATATAGCATGTCCATTCGAATCATAAAGTCTATTCCAGAATTAAGAGAGCTGACTTCTGTCTTCTCTCTGGCATTCGAGGAGAAGTATGAAGTTGATGATGCTTACCTCACTGGTATGCTAGCCAATCCTTCTGCGTTGTTGATTGGCGCTTTTGAGCATGAGGAAGTTATTGGGGGAATAGTTGCTTTTGAAATGAATCCGATCCACGGCGCCAAAGAGTTGTATATCTACGACATTGCTGTTCATCCTGCTCATCAAAAGCAGGGAATTGGCAAAGGGTTAATCGAATATCTCAAAGAAGAGTCCCAGAAAAGAGGCATTAAGACTATTTTTGTCGAGGCGGAAGCAGGCGATGACGGCGCAGTCAGTTTCTACAGGGCGATCGGCGGGGAAGAAGAGTTGGTCAAGCACTTTAATTTCAAATTAGAATACTAACTCTTCATTATATTA
>CALFHW010000115.1 GCA_937876695.1 uncultured bacterium | reverse complement strand
GGGCTAAGTCGTAACAAGGTAGCCGTACCGGAAGGTGCGGCTGGATTACCTCCTTAAAGAGCAAAGCGTATTTATACGCAAAAACAAGGTGGTTCACACTTCTCCGAGTGTGTTACTACCGGTCTGTTTGCCCTTTATCGAAGTCTTGATTAAGTTCGGCTTCAATTAGATTGGGTCTCGCTATATCTCTCTCTTATTCAATTACATGTTCTTTTATGATCGTGAGGGGTTGCATACCAAGTTTATTGGGATTGTAGCTCAGGTGGTTAGAGCGCACGCCTGATAAGCGTGAGGTCGGAGGTTCAACTCCTCCCAGTCCCACAGTGCAGTCTCTGCACGACCTCTTCTGAAGGCCGCAATCAGGCGGGGATATAGCTCAGTTGGTAGAGCACCTGCTTTGCACGCAGGGGGTCAGGAGTTCGAGTCTCCTTATCTCCACAAATCTGTCTAAAGACAGATCCGTTCTTTGACGTAATGTAAGGTTCTGCAAAAAGTAAAGATTGCGCTTCATAAGATTTGGTTTTGATATCATAAACGGTATCTTTCAATATCTTTGAGGAGTAGCATTCATCGAGTAAGAGTTCTTAGTAACGTACCGCTCTAAGCGGTATGAAAATAATAACAAGTGAGAATCTGAGGCGTATAAAGAGGCATAGTTAAGTTACTAAGGGCACATGGGGGATGTCTTGGCATGAACAGGCGATGAAGGACGTGATAAGCTGCGATAAGCTACGGGTAGTTGCACAAAGACTTTGATCCGTAGATTTCCGAATGGGGCAACCCGGCAAGTTGAAGACTTGTCATCTCGAAAGAGAAGCAAACCCAGGGAACTGAAACATCTAAGTACCTGGAGGAAGAGAAAACAATAGTGATTCCCTGAGTAGTGGCGAGCGAAATGGGAACAGCCCAAACCAAAAAGTTTCCGGATTTTTTGGGGTTGTAGGACTCACACAACACGACTACCGATCCAAATTGAAGTTGCTGGAAAGCGATACCATAGAAGGTGATAGTCCTGTAAGTATAAGAAAAGTAGCGTAGTGAGATTCCTGAGTACCACGGGACCGGAGAAATCCTGTGGGAAACCGCCAGCACCATCTGGCAAGGCTAAATACTCGTTCATGACCGATAGTGTACCAGTACCGTGAGGGAAAGATGAAAAGAACGCTTAGTAAGCGAGTTAAATAGTACCTGAAACCATGTGCCTACAACCAGTCGGAGCCCCTATGTGGGGTGACGGCGTGCCTTTTGCATAATGAGCCTACGAGTTGCGCTTGACTGGCAAGGTTAAGACCTTAAGGGTTGAAGCCGAAGCGAAAGCGAGTCTGAATAGGGCGTATAGTCAGTTGAGGCAGACGCGAAACCGAGTGAGCTACCCATGACCAGGATGAAGTAGTGGTAACACACTATGGAGGTCCGAACCAGTGAACGTTGAAAAGTTCTTGGATGAGTTGTGGGTAGGGGTGAAAGGCCAACCAAACTCGGAAATAGCTCGTTCTCCCCGAAATGTATTTTGGTACAGCGTCGTATTAGTGTACGGAAGGTAGAGCACTGATAAGGCTAGGGCCCTTCGCAGGGTACCAAACCTTGACAAACTCCGAATGTCCGATACATGGTGTACGGCAGTGAGGGCACGGGAGATAAGTTCCGTGTCCGAGAGGGAAAGAACCCAGATCATCAGCTAAGGTCCCCAAGTACAAACTAAGTTGAACAAAGGATGTTCGACTGCTTAGACAACTAGGATGTTGGCTTAGAAGCAGCCATTCATTTAAAGAGTGCGT
>CALFHW010000114.1 GCA_937876695.1 uncultured bacterium | reverse complement strand
ATGCTGGAGCTAGTAGAGGCTTTGCTTCCGATAATCGTGACAGCAAAGCTTACATCCAATTCTTCAAAAACACTTCGGATGGCGTTTTGGGGGAGTTAGAGGGCAAAGAGAATTTCACAGTTTTAAACAACACTGCCAGTCTGACACGCGCTCTAGAGAATAAAGTTAGTCAGTTCCAATGGCTTGAACAAACTGCTATAGCTACGCATTTGCCGCAGTCAAAAGTGGCTAGAATCGGCGAGTTACAGGATTTAGTTAGGGAAAGCATCAATGGCGGTGTGGTGGTGCAACTACCATTCGGACATACAGGGTCTTCTACATTTATGATTACCAGTGTAGATAGTCTTAATAGTTATCCTGATTTGAATGAGCAGATTGCACAATACCCCAATAGAGCTTGCAGAATTGTGGAAATGATACACGGGCAAGCATTTACGGTTAATGGCTGTGTTTATGGAAGTAAAGTGTTGGTGGCAGGCCTATCATACCAATACACAGGTATTTCAGGACTTACCAATAACCCTGCCACCACAGTGGGAAATGATTGGATGCTGCCTCAGCAGCTTCTGAGTCAGACGCAAATCGAACAGATCAGATTACTTGCTGAAGGTGTTGGTATGGCTCTAATTGATAAAGGCTTTAGAGGATTCTTTGGCATTGATTTGGTGGTCGATGAGACTACTGGAAAGCCTTACTTGATTGAAATTAACCCCAGGCAAATTGCCTCAGTCCCAATGCATACTAAGCTGCAACTCGAAGCGGGTCAATTGCCGCTGGCAATTTTCAACTTAGCGGAGTTTCTGGGTATTACTGATATTGTAGTCGATAGCGATCAATACAACCGAGCAGGTGTAGAGAGCCTTGCAGGAGCTCAAATCTTCCTCCGTTCTCCTCACAAAAGTGATTACCAGGTACCTGATACAAACTTACGTAGCGGCATATATAGACAACAGAGCGACAATGCCGCCAGAGAACTAGAAAAAATCGGTGAAGGGGATAAAATTATCTATCTCGATAGTGCTCAAGATCGACCCCTCATTTGGCAAAAAGAAGGTATGTGTCTAGGTGACTTTGATGAGTCAGGATTTCTACTACTGCTCAGGCCATCTGGTCATCACTTGCAAGAAAATGATGAGGTAGCTAGAATTCAAGCTAGGTTCCCGTTGAGTATTGTTTCGGATTCCAAAGTTATGCTGAAGCCGCTTATCAGCGACTGTATGCACAAACTATCGTCTATATTGTTGAAGTGATATTGCCCAAATAACATTGCGTAGATAATTATGAAAAAGATAAAAGTTTTTGCTCAAGAAACACAAGCTAGCGGCGAGCATATCTATAAGATAATCCCAGAAATCGCGGGCGAATTAGACAGATTCTTTAAATTACAAATAGGTGGCAAGTCAGTTACAGCTCCTTACTACATCAATACTAAGAGACGCAGAGATTTAAGGGCATTGGTAGGCAAAGGCACTGCTGATGAGATTGAGCTGGAGGCAAAAGTGTGGGCACAGGTCAAGGGACTAAATTTAGGGGAAGCTACCACAGAAAGTATCAGGGAATTAATGCAGCAAGTCGGGATAGGTATTGATTGCTCAGGACTAGTTGTACACAGTCTTAGGCCCATACTTGGTAGGCATGGAATCAATTTATTCAGCTCGGTTAGATATAAACTAAATAATCTCAGGGCCAGACTGGGCAGAATTCTTAGGCCCGCAGAGAACCTAGGAGCCGACGATCTGACTTCGCTGGCAAACTGCGAGGTAGTTGAGCTTAGTAAGGTTCGTCCGGGAGATTTTATCCGCGGAATTGGCAAACAGCGCAATGCTTACCATATTGCAATTGTCACTGAAGTTGTTGCCGGCTCAAATGGAGATGCTAAAATTATTAAATATTCGCATTCCCATAGAAAATATGGATCTAATAATGGCGTCAGACAAGGCGTTATGGAGATAACAAACCCGCATGGCAGTATCCTCGAGCAAAAGTGGCTTGAGGTGCATACTGACGGTCGAAATTACCTATACGAAGATCTCGTAAGCGAACCTGAGGATTGTGGTTTTCGTAGATTAAAATTTCTGTCTATCACTTGACGAGCTAGTCTGCTAAGTGCTATAAAAAAGTAGTTATTAGCAAATATCTATGTTGACTGCCAGACAAAAAATTTTACTGCAAGCCATTATCAATGAGTTTATTAACTCGGCTCAAGCAGTGGGTTCTTTAAATATCAGTGAAAAATATGACCTCGATGTATCTCCTGCCACTATTCGTAACGAAATGGGAAGGCTTACTGAACTCGGACTACTCGATAAACAGCATGCCTCAGCAGGCAGAGTTCCTACTTCCAGAGCGATCAAGTGGTTTTTAAGTGAGGTGCTCGATCACTATGAGGAGCTAGATGCAGTAATTGCCGCAGGTGTGAGGGAGGAGCTCTTTCAAAAGAGATTCAACGTCGATAAGTTGCTTACCGAGGCTGTGGGAGCTCTATCAAGACTCACCTTAAATACTTCGGTAGCGGTCTTCGGAGGTAGAAGATACAGCGCGGGTCTTGCTCAGGCGCTAAACAACGT
The DNA here is from genome assembly GCA_937876695.1 of uncultured bacterium. Classification (GTDB taxonomy): domain Bacteria; phylum Patescibacteriota; class Dojkabacteria; order CALFHW01; family CALFHW01; genus CALFHW01. The sequence continues at coordinate 10,801 of CALFHW010000114.1, read as the reverse complement.
GCATTACCATGATATCGGTAGATACCGTAGAGTGATTGAGGTGTTGGAGGATTACAAGAGACTAGCTGAGTTATTTACACGTAGTAGCGGTTCAAATGTAGGTGATGATATCAGTGTGCTGGTAGGAGAAGAGACAGGGATCGATGAGTTTAGTGAGAGCGCAGTTGTATTTGCCCCAATAAAACTGCATGGCATGGAGACAGGTTTTGTCTCGGTGGTTGGCCCCAACCGCATGAACTATGCCAAAGTGCTTCCGGCGATGAAATACGTTGTCAAAAACGTACAAGATGTAGTCGCAGGTTGGTAATAATTTAATTGTTAGTTACAAAAAAGTGCAAGATAACCATAACTCTAAACAGGGTGAAGAAGTTGTAAGTGAATTAGAAGCTACTAGCGAGCTAGATAAGCTTATGGCTCAATTGGCTGAAGAAAAAGACGCTAAACTCAGGGCGCTGGCTGATTTGGACAACTATCGAAAGCGGGTAGAAAAAGAGAGAGCTGAGCTTATCACTTCAGCCAACATGTCTATTCTTAGAGCTATTATCGATGTGATTGATGACTTTGAGCGCATGGTTGAGGATCTCGAACAGCCAGGGAAAGAAGATCCTATAGATGCTTTTGCAGGAGTCTTGGGTAAAACCAAGGGGATTTTGAAAGACTATTCGGTGTCAGTTGTAGAGACAAATATCGGCGACAAACTAGATCCTTCATTTATGGAAGCAATTGGAACCGTAGCTAGCGAGGCTGATATGGCAGGTAAAATTGTGCACATTGCGCAGAAGGGTTATAAATACGACAAGAATGGAATGGTGATCAGGCCAGTTAGAGTGATAGTTGGGATAGTAGCTAAAAACTAATTAATATAGTTAATATTTTAATAAATAAACATGAGTAAAATAATCGGTATCGACTTAGGAACGACCAACTCAGCGATGGCCTATGTGCTATCTGGGAAAGCAGAGATAATTTCAAACAAAGAAGGGGGACGTACAACACCTTCTATCATCGCCGTAGCAGTAGATAACGGAAACGAGACTTTGGTAGGTTTATCTGCTAAGAATCAGATGGTCACTAATCCTAAAAACACTTTCTACTCAATTAAGAGGTTAATCGGTAGAAGGTTTGAAGATGTGAAAAAAGAGGTCAAGAATTTCCCTTTTGAGGTGCGTAAGTCTAAAAAAGACGGTGTAGAGGTTAATTATAACGGTGAGTGGCTCGCACCTGAAGCTATTTCGGCCAAAGTTTTGGCTAAGCTTAAAGCTGACGCGGAGGCTTTCTTAGGGGACAAGGTAGAGGCAGCTGTGATTACTGTGCCTGCATATTTCGACGACTCGCAAAGACAGGCCACTAAGAATGCAGGTAAAATCGCTGGTCTTGAGGTTAAGCGTATCATCAACGAGCCAACTGCTGCTGCTGTTGCCTACGGCCTAGATCAGCTCAAAGACAAGCAAATCGCTGTTTATGACTTGGGTGGCGGTACCTTCGATATTTCGATTTTAGAGATCGGTGACGGAGTATTTGAGGTTTTATCTACTAATGGCGATACTCACCTAGGCGGAGACGACTTTGACAATGTGATCATCGACTGGGTGATCGACAAGTTTAAGGCCGAGACAGCAATTGACTTAAGAAATGACGTGGCTGCTCTGCAAAGGATCAAAGAGGCTTCGGAAAAGACTAAGATAACTTTGTCTAGCAGCGAATCCACCGAAATCAACTTGCCTTACATTACAGTAGATACTAGCGGCCCAAAGCATTTGAAGTACAACGTCACTAGATCTGACCTTGAAAAACTGGTAATGGCATTGGTAGAGAATACTTTTGAGCCAGTTAGAAAAGCTCTAAAGGACGCCAAATTGGGCACCACTGACATCGATGACGTAGTGCTTGTGGGCGGTATGACTCGTATGCCATTAGTCAAAAAGAAAGTCGAAGAATTTTTCGGTATGAAACCACACGAGGGAGTAAATCCTGACGAAGTGGTGGCAATTGGAGCTGCTCTGCAGGCTGCTGTACTTGCAGGCGATAGTAGCGTTAAGGACGTAACCCTGCTAGACGTCACTCCTTTGACTCTGGGAATTGAGACTATGGGCGGCGTGCGCACACCGCTAATTGAACGCAATACCACCATTCCTACCGAGAAGTCGCAGGTGTTTTCTACAGCAGCAGACAATCAAAACGCAGTTGAGATCCATGTATTGCAAGGCGAAAGAGAGATGGCGGCTGACAATAAGACATTAGCCAAGTTCATTCTTGACGGCATTCCACCAGCGCCTAGAGGTGTTCCCCAGGTGGAGGTGAAGTTCAAGATCGATGCCAACGGTATTCTCAGCGTCTCAGCTATCGACAAAGCCACAAACAAAGAGCAATCAGTGACTATTACTGCCTCAACTCAAATGAGTGATGATGAGGTTGATAAGCTAGTCAAAGAAGCTGAGCAGCATGCTGACGAGGATAAGCAGAAAAAGGAGCAAGTCGAGATTAGAAATAATGCCGACACACTTGTCTTCCAAGCAGAGAAATTTGTAGAAGACTATAAGGACAAGGTAGAAGCAGGTGATATCGAGGAGCTCACCAAGGCCAAGGACGAGCTCAAGGAGCTACTAGCCAAAGCAGACGCGTCGCCGGAGGATCTTAAACTCAAGACTGAAGAGCTTAGCAAAGTTATGTTAGACAAAGGTAAGGCGATGTATGAGAAATCTGCCGGTCAAGGGGGAGCTGAAGGTGATAAGGCCGGAGGATCAGCTGACGACGACGCTGAGACTTCTAGCGGAAACGACGCAGACGAGCCTAAAGCAGAGGAAGGTGAAGTTGTAGATAAACAGGATGACACCGAGAAAAAGTCTAAGAAGTAGTTAGTTATTAGTGTGGGCAAAGGGAGTGAGATTTTTATCTCACTCCTTTTTTTGCTTTATTACTACTTCAAGTGATTGACAATGCTGGGTAATATTTGGTATGACTTGCAATGTATAACGATTAAGACATTAAATATTTATGCCAGAATCAGTATCATATAGGCAGAAAACAAGGGAAGAGCTTAGTCAACAATTGTACGATGTTTCCACTGTTATTGGCACTGATATTGTTCGGCCTTCAAGTGCTGAAGATATTTATAGTCTAAATCCCGATGATTTAGCATCCGTATTTCCAATAAGGTGGAAACATTATGTAAGTATATTGCGAGAGCAAAGGTCGGGTAGAAACTCTAGAGGGAAAATAGCTGTAGCCGCGGAAGACCTTAGCATTCTAAACAGATTGGATTCATACCTACAGCATCATGAAGAGGTGCCTGACGACAGAGTTTTACGACCACGTCAGATTGAAGCATTTCAAGCTCTTAGAGACCAAATGGAAGATGGAAGAGTAAGTTACAGAGGCTATTTTAAACTTCCAACAAGATTTGGGAAAACAGTTTTATTTGCTGAACTAATAAAAGTGATGGCGGTAAAAACTTTAGTGCTGGTACCAACCAGAATGACTGGAGTTCAGGCTGAAGATGAATTATTGGAAAGGGTAGATCCTCAAGAGCTGGGAAGAGTTTTTGGTGGGAAGCACGAACGTGATCGGCAAGTAACAATTTCAACTTATCAATCCTTATTATCTGACCTCCATCACAAAAGAATCGACCCTTATGAGTATGGGCTTGTGATTATGGATGAAGCGCATCTTGCACTTTCCCCTAAACGAAGAGAAGCGATAGGTAAATTTGTAGTTGCCAAGAAATTTGGGTTTACTGCCACCCCCAAGTATTCTGAGGCAAAGGATTTAAGCAACTTCCTATACCCCCTTATCTATGGGATGTCTACCATAGAAGCAGTACAAGAAGGTATTCTGGCTCCCTTTACAGCATATGAGTCTACTGTTGAGACAGGTACAAATCTTACTGGAGTTAGTGTTAACTCTCAAGGTGATTATGATGAAAGTGAATTAGCAAGGGCAGTTAATAATGAGAGACGAAATACCGCTGCAGTAGATATATACCAAAAACCAGAGTTCTTTAGTAAACCAGCGTTTGTATTTTGCGCTGGCATTGATCACGCAGTTGCAATGGCAGAAAAACTGTCTGAAACAGGCGTAACGGTTGAAGTTATAAGCGGTAGAAATAGTTTGGAAGAACAGGAAGCAATTCGGGCAAGATTCCGTGATGGAGAAACTACTATTCTTTGCTCGGCGGATTTACTGACGACAGGAATAAACGAACCTTGCGTTGAAGTGGTAATCAACGCGAGACCTACTCTATCTGTTGTTATGGCGGAACAAAGAGGAGGTCGTGTTCTTACACTAGACCCCAATAACCCCGGTAAGCATGCAGCTATTATTGATCTTGTCGATGAAGATAGTAATGGGGTGTTATACGCTGATGTTGTTACTGATGCTGTAAACGGTTTAGTTTCTACTTGGGGAGAAATGCAATCAACTTCTCAAAGAAAGGGACAATTTGAGGTAAGCCTTAAAGTTCGAGCTATGAAAGTCAATGTTCGCACAATAGGAATACTTACCATTTTAGAGGACATACAAAAAGTTGCTCAGACAATGGGTGAGCACAAGCAGAAAACAAAACTACCAGTTAGTACTTTGGTTAATTTACTTGGAAAGCCAGCAGATGTAATTGCAGCTAATCTCCCTTATTATTATAGGGGTAAGCAAGTGAGAGCTAGGCAGTTCATGCAGGAACCGATTCAAGCTTTAAATGCATTTAGTGAGGAGTCTGATCCCTCAATTGAGCTTCATATAAATGTGATACAGGAGATGATCTTAGACTCTGTCTTTCAGAGACTACACGGTGATGCAATTTTGGAAGAACTACCTCTTGTAGTGAATACATTAAGGAGTAAACTCTCACAAAAAACGCTAGATCTACCTGAGGTAGCGTCAAAATTGGCCCTATATGAACAAATTATGACTGCATCCAGATCTGGCGATTTGACACCATCGGAGAGAGAGTCTCTTGTGGATAGCTCAGAACGAGTTCTTAAAGATTTCATTAATATCAAAGATGAAATAGCTCTTAGTGCTAAGGACTCTACATCTCAAGCAATTCATCATGAGCTAAATGCTGGCAAAACCGCATTAATTGATTACCGTGACAGTGATAGCAGAGTTTTGATCAGAGGCAGAGTGCGCAAAATAATACAAGAACATCCAATGTTTGTACTAGATTTTCTAAACTCTAGAGAGTACTACCAAGGCACAGAATTTTACGCAAGAATAAAAGACCTTTTAGATGAAGATAGTGTAATTAATATAATGGATCAAGCTTGTGCTGTCGTGTTTATGAGCAAACAGTTACCTGAAAATACAATCTCCTTCATGAGAGAGATGCAATATTCTGTACGAGAATTATCTGAAGGCCTAGGAGATACAAGGAAAGCTGTAGAACACTGGTTGGAAAGGCTGGATGTTATATCTTCGGCAGCTGAATCTGTAGAAGTAAAAGACCTCGATCCATCTGTGTTAGTGGAAGGAGACGGCTACTTTGCTGCTTTATGTGATGATATTGTAGAATTAACTTCACTTATTCTGAAAAAAAACTCAGCCTTACCTGTGAAGGAACTATCACAAGAAACGATCAAAAAAATAAACAAAGTAAGAAATGCATTGACAGCTCAGTCAAAGAATATAAAGTTATTCCGATTCTCCATTAGAAAGGCATTAATTGAGAACCCTTCAGCAGTATATTCATTAATTGAGCAAAGAGGTAGTGATTACATCTTAGAGACTAGCCTTGTCAAAGCGATAAGAAATAACCCCAATTTTATTACATTAAAGTTACGAAAAGTACAAGAACCTCCGCTGTCTGAAACTTAGCAAGCTTCTGATTCATCAGATTAACTAATCTCTTATAGTGAAGCCTGCATCTCTTTTTCGATCTTATTTACCAGTTCGAAATCCTTCTGTGTGATTCCTTCGGTATCATGGCTGCTGATGAAGATAGTCACAAACTTATAGTCATGCACTAGTATGTCAGGGTGGTGTGACTCAGCCTCAGCAATTTCTGCAATAGCATTCATAAACTCGATGGCCTCGCCAAAGTTTTCAAATTCAAACCCAGAAACTAGCTTGCCGGATTCTTGGTCATGTGTCCAACCTTCTAGCCCGTCTAGTTTTTCGTTTATTTGCTCTTGAGTAAGTACTTGTTTATCCATAGTTTAGTTATTTAATAAATTAATTATGTAGTAATCCTTCCACTGCTCTTTTTAATACTATCATAGCTTTGTTAAGCTCGCTTTGTCCGGGCTTATAATCTATGTCATGAGCTAATCGGTTACGAATCTTATGGGCATCCCAGATGGCATTGAGCTCTTGTCTATCAAACTTACCAGCCCTTAGTTTTAGTATCTGTCCTAAAGTCTCCTGATGCAGGTTAAACTTATGCTTGAGCGCAAAAGCATAGAGCTTATCATACTCCAAGATAAGTTGCTTGGTGTCATGGTTTTTAGTATGAAGCTCAGAAAGCTTACTTCTAAGTTTTACTTGCCATAACTCCGGATTTTTCCTCCCAGAAAATAACAACTTATAGCCAATAAATGCCAATCCAACAACGGAAACCAGCATTATGAGGATAGTGAGCAGACTGATCAGCTCGCCGTTCATTACAGCTTTATTCCTTCAGCAATGTAGCCCCGTACTTCAGCGAGAGAAATTCTTTGTTGTGACATGTCGTCGCGACTCCTGATTGTGACCTTGCCATCAGTAAGAGTATCAAAATCAACCGTGACGCAGAATGGAGTACCGATTTCATCTTGTCTGCGGTACATCTTACCGATATTTCCAGAGTCATCAAATTCGCAAGTGAAATCTGCCTTGAGCTCACTAAATAGCTTGCGAGCAGTTTCCTTCAGCTTCTCATCTTTTTGCAATGGAAACACAGCTACTTTTATAGGGGCAAAAAATGGTTTTAGTTTCAAAATAGTACGTGCTTTTCCTTCGCCGAGATCTTGCTCGGTATAACCTTCGTACATCATAGCCATCATAGCTCTATTAAGCCCCATTGCAGGTTCAATCACGTGTGGGATAAACTTGCGGCCGGTTTTAGGATCGGTGTAAGTAAGTTCCTTGCCGCTGTGCTTAGAGTGTGCGTTTAAGTCAAAATCACCCCTGTAAGCAAGGCCAATAAGCTCTTTGAATCCAAAGTCAAACTCATAATCAATATCAAACGTCTGGCTAGAATAGTGCGAGCGCTCTTTATCACTGTGCTCTCTGAAGCGCAGGTTATCCCTACTTAATCCTAAGTCTTGGTAGAACTGGATAAAGTTCTCTTGCCAGTCTGCAAATAGTTCTTTCCAATCGGAATTCTCAGGGTCAAAGAAATACTCAATTTCCATCTGTTCAAACTCCAATGTGCGGAAGATAAACTGTCCTTTAGTGATTTCATTTCGGAAACTCTTTCCCACTTGGCCAACTCCAAATGGCAATTTCACCCTCATCGAGTCCAAAATCGACTTGTAAGCCACGAAAATACCTTGCGCTGTCTCTCCTCTCAAATAAACAGTGCTTTTATTAGCAGCCACGGCCCCAATCTTGGTCTCGAAAAGTTGGTTTAGCTTTCTAGGCTCGGTGATTTCGTTCCCATCTGGACTTTTGATCTTATATTTAACTAGAAACTCAGCCATCTCTTCGATAGTCATTCCAGCTGGGTCATAATCCTTGAGCTCAGGGAATTTGCCGATATTCTTCTCAATCCAGTTTTCAATCAAGTGATCAACTCTAAATCTAAGTTTGCTGACTTTGTCATCGACCACGATTTCATTGAATGCTCCTACATGTCCAGATGCCACCCAAGTGGTAGGGTGCAGGATAATGCTGGAGTCAATTCCGATCATGTCCTCTCTATCTAGTACAAATCTCTTCCACCAGAAATCGCGTATGTTGTTTTTCAGTAAGGTTCCATAATAGCCGTAATCATAGGTGCTCTCTTGTCCGCCATAGATTTCAGAGCTAGGATAGACAAAACCTCTGCGTTTGCATAAATTCGCTATTTTATCGAGTGTGGCTTGTGTATTCATGCTTGAATATTAGCATGCGAGCATAAAGAGCACAACTGTGGCAGGTGTTTGATGGTAAAATCATGACTATGGATTCTGAAATTAAACTTAAAGACAAGAAATCAATCGGCATTATCGGTTACGGCCAATTCGGGAGGTTCGTGGACGAGGTATTTGAGCAAGAATTTAATACATTAGTCTATTCTCGCAGTAATACCATAGATAATGCTAAATTCTTCTCTATAGAAGAAGTATGTAAAGCAGATTTCGTCATTCCCTGTGTACCAATTGCTAGTTTTAAAGAGACGTTACAACTGATAAAGCCGCACCTAAGGCCTGAGACAGTGGTGGTAGATGTCTGTTCAATAAAAGTCTATCCAAAGACCTGCTTGCAGGAAGTTTTGCCAAACCAGAAGACGCTTTGCACTCATCCGATGTTTGGGCCTGAGTCATACAAACATAATGGCAACTCTGTCAAGGGGTTTAACTTGATGATTGAAAACCTGAATCTACCTTCTGATGAGTATTCCGCGTTGGTGAACTTCCTCAGGCAGAAACTAGAACTAAATGTTGTGGAAATGACCAGCGATGAGCACGATAGGCTGGCCTGCGAGTTTCATTTTACTACGCTATACGTGGCTATGGGACTTAAAGACTTGAAACTCAAGCGCACGAGTATCGATACCTCCTCAGCTAGGCACATGCATGATTTTATTGAGCGAGTTGGCCAAGATAAAGGTATAATGAGAGATATGTACAGATACAATCCATACTGCGCCCAGCAGCTGACTAAAATCGAACAGAGCTTTGCAGGAATTTCAGCGTTTGTGAGGGCTGATCATGATTAAGCTAAACCTGCATACACATACAATTGGTAGCTATGACGGGCTACTGACAATTGAACAGCTCAAAGAAGTGTTCAGTAAAGGTATTCTAGATCAACTTGCAATCACCGATCGTGATGAAATACGCTACGCTCAGAAGGCACAGGTGGAGTTTGGTACTGAACGAATAATAGTAGGCCAAGAAGTTACTATCAAGGGCGGCAAGCACCTCATAGGTCTATTTTTGACTAAATTTGTGCCTACTGGGCTGCCAGCTGAGAGGACCTGCCAGCTAATACGAAGTCAGGGCGGCTTAGTCTACGTCCCACACCCACTTGAACCAGGCAGAGGAATTGGCAGTGAAGAGCTAGAAAGACTTTGCCAGCAAGGTCTCATCGATATAGTAGAAGGCTTCAATGCCTGGAACTATATGGGAATAATGAACTTCAAGGCGCGCAAATCCCAAAACAAAAAGGCCCAGGAGATCGCCGCTAAATACAATGTTGCTAGCGCCAGCGGCAGTGATTCAAAATATAAGGGAACTTTGGCAAATGCATACAACCAGATAGAGGAGCCTGCCACTAAAGAGAACCTCATAAGCCAACTCAAATCCAGCTCAACTAAGCAGATTCAAAGGTATAATCGCATCGGTTTTAGCACTTTTGCGGCTGGTTTCAAGGCCATCAGAGCTAAGGGACTTCGGTTCAGATAGTAAGCCGAAATTTACTTGCTTAAAAAAGCGCATTTATGCAACACTGAGATTGCCCCTACGCAAATTGTTCTCCCTTAAAAACCGAAAACTAATTGACATACACTACCCGTTGTTGCTAGCTTGGAATTAGTTCAATTTGTTGTATAAAGTATGGTCTGCCCACATTGCCTAAAAACCGGTTCGAAAGTTGTCGACAAGCGTGATAATAACGAAACTAATTCCACCAGAAGGCGAAGAGAGTGCTTGAATTGCGAGGGTAGATTCACTACCTATGAGAAGATCGACAACGCCTGTTTTCTGGTCAAAAAGAAGTCGGGCAAATTAGAAGAATTCGACCGCACTAAGCTCAAAAACTCGATACTTAAGGGTCTCAAAAAAAGACCGATACCGGAAATTGAAATAGACAAACTGTTAGAACAAATCGACATCAAATTGGCCTCCAAGAAAAAATCCATAATTTCTACGCGGGAAATTGGGGAACAAGTTCTTGAGGGCCTCCAGAAACTAGATAAAGTGGCATATATGCTTTATGCCACAGTCTATCTGGACTTTGAGAACGTCGAGGATATCGGTGCTGAATTAAATAAACTAATTAAATTTACTTAAATTATAAAATGCCAATGTATCAAGCCCCTAAATTAACCCCTGCAACTTCAAGTAGCGACGAAGACCGCGGACATTTTGAAGTGACAGAGATGGATCTGCACGCCCGAATTAAAACCAATATCGGGAGAAAAGGTTTAAAGATCAGCCGCGTGTTTACACAAGAAGGAAAACCTTCATTTGAAGGGATTAATTTCGACAAGCGCATCTCTAAGATCGTCAACCCAGACGGCAAAGTTGTCTTCGAGATGAAAGACGTAGAGGTTCCTGAAAACTGGTCACAGGTGGCAACTGATATCTTGGCACAGAAGTATTTGCGTAAGAAAGGCGTCCCCCAGCTCGATGAGGCAGGCAAAGCTAAGCTAGACAAGGATGGCAGGCCCGTTTTAGGCTCGGAGAATTCTATTAAGCAGGCGGCTAGAAGACTAGCCGGGACTTGGAGGCATTGGGGCGAAAAATACGGCTACTTCGATAGTACCGAGGATGCCCAGGCCTTCCAAGATGAAGTTGAGTACTCCATTATCACTCAAGTAGCCGTGCCTAATAGCCCACAGTGGTTTAATACCGGCCTTAATTGGGCTTATGGGATCACTGGTGATGCTCAAGGTCACTACTATGCTGATCCTGACACCGGTGAAGTAAAGCTTTCAGAAGACGCTTATACCAGACCGCAGCCA
>CALFHW010000113.1 GCA_937876695.1 uncultured bacterium | reverse complement strand
GTAATATAATCCCTGATTAAGAAACTAAACAATCAATTCTAAATCTTACGGAAGACCACCTGCAAGATCGTAGACTTCGTTTTTTTTTTTTTTTTTCCCAACTCCTTGACTGTAAGTCCATCCATCTCTAGTAGCTCCCGCTGCAAATTTTTCTCGTCTCCTGCGAGACCATGATTGATGGAAATTTGCAGCTTGGCATTGACCACCCTCCACCAAGGCACCTGAGTCTCGTTTAGCCCTAAAGCTCTGAGTGCAAAGCCCACTTGTCTTGCTGCTCTGGGCTTCCCAATCTGAGCTGCTACCTGGCCGTAGGTCATAACTTCGCCTCTAGGAATCCTCGCCACCACCTCATAAACCATATCTCTAAATGTCTGCATCTTAAATTATACAATCAGATCCACTGTTAGCCCAGAGATAAATTTGCATATCAGACAAATATCAGCTAAATTAATATATGTACCTTTCTCATAACATAGTCACTCAACTACTGAGACTAGAAGTCACTCTCACCAAGCTCAGTTCGCGCAGTATTTCTGATAAAGAACTGGCCAGAGCAGCAGATCAAAAACTTTCCCAAAGCATGTTCTATGTGGCTGCTAGCATGGGAGTAAACGTCACTCTCAAAGAAGCTGATAAGCTAATTGGCGATAAATCCATCGATACTGGAGACTTTCGAGGCATTCTACTCACAGGATTTCGCAAGGCCTACCGCCTAGTTGAGTCGCTGGCGAACTCCGAGCACATCGGTATAAATTCGCACGTACTCTCTCAGATAAATTACACTCTAGGTAAGGACAGTACTGAGGATTGGAAACTCAAGTACCGCGAATCTGCAGATCAGCTGCCGCTAATCTATGAAGATTTGTTGGACGTTGTGCCTACCGAAAATAAAAGTATTAATGCCGAGCAGGTGGTCATAGATCTAACCCAAAAATACAACGAAGCTTCCAGTCAGACGAGAATGTATAGATTCTCACAGCTATTTTATGAGCTAATTAGACTGCACCCCTTCATGGCCTTCAATAAGTACAGTCTAATTCTAATCGGAGAGTTGTTATTCAGTAAAATCAGCACTTGGCAACTAAATCTAGTCAGCTTTGCCGAACTCTTTGGCAGCAATAACATAGCTTTTCTTCAAGTTCTAGATATCAATGACCAACCAACTAGAGAAGTCGCTTGGCACGAGAGCTTCCTAAGTCGCCTCGCTGACATGCTAGAAAAAGCTCAAGCAGAGATGAAGACCTCAAACCCAGTTGCTGGAAGCAACGAAACTGACAGGCCATTTTTGGACTTAAATAAAAGACAATTGAAAATTTTGAAGTACTTGCAAACCATTCCAACCGTGCGCAGAGAGGATTACGTACAAATGACCAATGTCTCAGCCATGACTGCATATCGGGATCTAAATATGTTAGTGACGCACAAACTCCTAAAGACCTACGGCACCGGCAGAGGCACCAAATATATGCTTTCCTCCAGATAAAGCTCAGTTCGTTGAACAGTTAAATGAGTAGTTACTTGAGTAGCTTTAATATCTTTCGCGCAGTGGATTTATTGCGCACCACCCCCTCAATATCTGCCATACTGGCCTTCTTAATGCCCGCAATTGATCCAAACGCCAGCAGCAAATTCTTTTTGGTGACCTCCCCAACTCCAGGGATGTCATCCAGAGGGTTAGCAATCATGGCTTTGGATCTCAAAGTGCGGTGATAGCCCAGCCCAAATCTGTGCGCCTCGTCGCGCAGCTGCTGCACAATATGCAATGCAGGGCTGTGGCGGCTCAATTTAACTCTTTTGAAACCTAGCTCCCTACCTTCTTGAGGAACTGGCAAAAATATCTCTTCGTCTTTCTTAGCAAGTCCCACAACTGGGATCTGACTTATTTGCCCGCCGTAGGAGTTTAAGATTTCAACTACTGAGCTAAGCTGACCTTTACCGCCGTCGATCACAATTAGCCCCGGCCAATTGTCGAATGAAGGATTTGGCTTTGACGTGTTGCCTGAATTGCCCTCTACCAGATACTTCAGTCTTCTAGTTAGCGTTTCCTGCAACATGGCGAAATCGTCAGGCGAATCTTTGGTCTTGATCTTAAATTTACGATAATCAGACTTAGATAATTTGCCACCCATACTCACCACCATGGCGGCAGTGGCGTTGGTCCCTTGAATATTTGAAATGTCATAGCATTCAATTCGAAAGCCAGCTAAGTCGTTGGCGCCAGGGTCAATCTCCAAGCGTTCCAGCAGAGTTTTCAATCCAGTGCTTTCACGCTGGCTCTGGCGCTGCTTTATCGATTCGTCATCAACTCCTTCATCTACCAGACTAAACTGAGTCAAGTACTGTAAATCGCGGAGCCTGTCGCGCGCCTTGGCAGCAGCTTCATACTCCATAACGGCTGACAGCTTGCGCATGCTCTGCTCTAACTCTTTTTTTAGATCCTCATGCTCGCTGCGCAGAAAACGCTTAAGCGCGCTCACCATCTGTCTGTACTCCTTGACAGGAATTTTCTTATTGCAAGGCGCGTTGCAAAGACCTAGGTCGTAGTACAGACAAGGCTTGGGATTAGATGAATATATTTCATCCCCTCGCATTTCAATCACTCTGGTACACGACCTATATGGGAATAATCTCCTCATACCTTTGAGGAGCCTCAAGATTGGCCGTTTGGCAGGATACGGGCCGAAATAATCCGCGCCATCATCGAACTTTTCTCTAACAATCTTGATAATTGGGAAATCCATCTTGCTGAATATTTTTACCCAGACATAGTTTTTATCGTCGGTAAGCAGTACGTTGTACTTAGGATCATACTTTTTGATGAGGTTTGTCTCCAAAAGCAGCGCCTCTACCTCGTTATCGACAGTGACGTACTCCACTCTGTAAGCATTTTCGACCATCAATTGCAGCCTGGGATCTAGTCTCTGATAATTCTGAAAGTAAGAATTGGAACGATTGTAAAGATTTACTGCCTTACCGATATATAGCCTCTCCCCGCTTTCTGAAAAAAACATATACACCCCTGGTAACTTTGGAGCTGCCTTGAGCTGTTCGTGAAGCGTTGTGCTAATTTTTTCGTACATACGTTGGTAAATTATAGCAGCAAGATTTGGAAGCCAGACCAGTGTCCTGCTAAATTATTAGTGTGATTCCTTTGATTTAATTGAATTTTTTGGAACTTTGTTATGAATGCAGCTGAATTATTGGTGAAAGTACTAGAGCAAGAAGGTATTGAATATATATTCGGAGTCCCAGGGGAAGAGAACCTGGATTTAATGGAGGCAATTCGCAGTTCAAATATAAAGTTTGTGGTTACCAGGCACGAGCAAGCAGCGGGCTTTATGGCCGCCACTATCGGTAGACTTACTGGTAGAGTCGGCGTTTGTCTTTCTACTCTAGGGCCTGGAGCTACGAATTTTGTCACCGCTGCTGCTTTTGCGCAGCTAGGCGGCATGCCTATGCTGATGATCACCGGCCAAAAACCGATCAAAAAAAGCAAACAAGGCAGTTTTCAAATTATCAACAGCGTCGAGATGTTTGGGCAAGTAACTAAATACAGCAGGCGCCTTGGTTATGCTAGCTCTGTGGGCGTAGAGACGATTAAGGCAATTCGCCTAGCAGAGGAAGAGCGTCCCGGAGCAGTGCATTTGGAGCTGCCTGAAGATATCGCAGGCGAAGAAGTTGGAGAAGTAATTTTGCCAATACTGGGCCGCCATCGCAGACCTGTTGCCGAGCATAAAGCTATAGCCCAGGCGGTAGAGATGATTCTGGCTGCCAAGAGGCCACTGCTCCTCATCGGTGCCGGCGCCAACCGCAAGCTCACCTCCAAAATGCTGACCGAGTTTATAGATGAAACTGGCATTAACTTCTTCAATACTCAAATGGGTAAAGGCGTAATTGACGAGCGTAAGGCGCAATATCTTGGCACAGCGGCTCTCTCCAGCGGCGACTACCTACACTGCGCAATTGACGCAGCTGACCTGATTATCAACGTGGGGCATGACGTAGTTGAGAAGCCTCCATTTATCATGAAACCAGGTGAAAAGCGTAAGGTGATCCACATCAATTTCAGCAGCGCTCAAATCGACCAAATATACTGGCCGCAGCTAGAAGTGGTCGGCGATATCGCCAACGCTATCTGGCAGATCAAAGAGAGCCTTAAGCAAAACCCGGCAGATCATAATACTAGTGCTGCGAAGAATTGGGACTTCAGCTACTTCCAACAAATTAAGTCGTTGGTAGACAGCCACATTAAGTCAACCCAAGTTAGCAGTTACCCTACTCTTCCAGCAGATCTAGTGGCTCAGATCCGCACGCTGATGCCAGATGACGGAATTCTTTCGCTGGATAATGGAATGTATAAACTCTGGTTTAGCAGGCATTATCCTACCTATACACCCAATAGCTTACTACTGGATAACGCACTAGCCACGATGGGCGCCGGTCTTCCAGGCGGCATGGCTGCCAAACTAGTTAACCCGGATCGCAAAGTTCTTGTAGTTGCCGGTGATGGCGGCTTTATGATGAATTCACAAGAGCTCGAAACTGCAGTGAGATTGAAACTTGATCTACCTATACTCATCATTAACGACAACGGCTTTGGCATGATCAAATGGAAGCAGCAATCGCTGGGCTATCATGACTTTGGGCTAGATTTCGGCAATCCTGACCTAATTAAATATGCCGCCGCCTATGGACTGGAAGGTCAGCGTGTAGAGAATGCTGGTGAGCTTCAGGGCAAGCTAGATTGGCTGATCAATCAAGCAAAAGGGGTTAGGATTCTAGAAGTGCCAATTGACTACACTCCGAACGTGACAGTATTGACCGAGCAACTCAAGAACAAGACTTGCCCGCTGCCACCAGTTAACTAGTTTATTTATTAACTAAAAGAGACATGCCGATTCAATCAATAAACCCAGCTACTGGTGAGATTATAAAAACCTATATCGAGGATAGTGTCGAAGTAGTCACTGATAAGTTAGCTTTGGCGGATGAGACTTTTAAAAGCTGGAGCAAAACGCCAGTTGAAAACAGAGTTGAGCTACTGCGAAAAGTAGCTATTACTTTGGAGAAGAACCTCGAAAAATACGCGCAAATTATCACTTTGGAGATGGGGAAGACAATTACTGAGGCTAAAGCTGAAGTCAAGAAATGCGCCTCAGTATTTGTGTATTATGCAGATAATAGCTCCAAAATACTCGCCAACGAAGAGTTCACAGTGGATGCAGGAGCCAAGGCCTACACCAGACTTGATCCATTGGGTGTGATACTGGCAGTGATGCCTTGGAATTTCCCTTTCTGGCAAGTAATGCGTTTTGCAGCACCAGCGCTGTTGGCTGGTAATACCTGCGTTTTGAAGCACGCTTCGAATGTCCCCGCATCAGCCCTGGAGTTAGAACAAATCTTCCTTGATAGTGGCCTACCCAAAGGCGCTTTTCAGACATTACTAATTGGCTCTGGCCAAGTTGAGTCAGTAATCAATGACCCGCGGGTCAAGGCGGTCACCCTCACCGGCAGCGAATACGCCGGTAGCCAAGTTGCCGCCACTGCCGGCAAAGCACTTAAAAAGACTGTACTTGAACTAGGCGGCAGCGATCCATTTATCGTACTAGAAGATGCAGACCTAGATAGAGTACTCGACGGGGCAATTGCAGGCAGACTGATCAACAACGGCCAATCCTGCATCGCGGCCAAAAGATTCATCGTCAGCCAGGAGCTAGCGGATGAGTTTACAAGTAGGCTTGTCGAAAGGGTCAAAGCTATGCGCATTGGCGACCCAAGCCTTGAAGATACGCAGCTAGCTCCTATGGTGAATGCTGCTGGAGTGGAAGAAATTCAAGCCCAGATACAGGCAGCTGTTAAATCAGGAGCTAAGCTCGTCTATGGTGGCGATAAGCCAGCAGGCCTTGACCCAAAGCTGAAGAATGGATTCTTTATTAACCCAGCAATCTTAACTGACGTAGACAGCAACAGCCGGGTGTTTGCGGAAGAAACTTTCGGCCCAGTGTTTGCTATCACTACCTTCAAAGACGAATCAGAAGCTGTTGCGCTAGCAAATAACAGCGATCTAGGTCTAGGCAGCTCGATTTGGACTAAGGACATCGTCAAGGCAGAAGAGCTCGCAGCGCAAATCGAATCTGGGTCTGTGTTTATAAACCAACAGGTCAGATCTGACCCCAGGCTTCCATTTGGCGGTATCAAAAAGTCTGGCTACGGCAGAGAGCTTTCCTATCATGGCCTGCGGGAATTCGTGAACGTCAAGACAGTGTTTATTGCTGGAAAATAGCTAGCGAGTTAATACAATTAGTACCACTCCTATTACAGCAACTAAAGTGCCTGCTATGCGGATGGCAAGTTTGAATTTGCCTGGTCTTTCTTTGAGTAGGACGATTGCGGCAATAGTAGTGATGACTATGTTACTGGATTTGATGGCAGATACATATCCAACTAAGCCTGATTGAATAGCAATTAATTGTGAACCGAACTCTATTACTAAAAATAGCCCCAAGAGGTAGACACCAGGAGAAATCTTCAATTTCGTAAATTTTTTAAAATCAACTTTATCAATTAGCAAAGCCGGGAGGAAAAACACCAAGCTGAAAGCCAGATTTCCTAGAAATAAATAGGTGACGGAGCTTGAGTTATCAATCCCAAGTTTGTGCAGCGAGGCTAAGAATGACCAACAGATCAATGTCACTAATAGTAGCCCTATTGTCTTAAGTAGAGATATATTTGCTCTGAAGCTATGATAATCGACCTCCGCCAGGACTACCATTAGCCCCCCGAGCACAATTATGCAAATCCCGATTATCCCAATGTCACTTGGTAATTGCCCTACCATAACAAACCCAGAGATTGATGCAAAAACCGGACTAAATGCAAGCATTGGCACCACCAAACTCACTTCTTTCTGCTTGATGGCATAGGTAAAACTCACTAGGGCTATAGAATCTAGAATAACTCTAAACAAGAGAATCGGCCAGAAGTCTGCTGTGGGCGTAGTGAAACCTACAATAAGCCCGACTACACCTGAGAAAATCATTGCTATAAAGACAGTAATCCAGATAGTAAAAAACGGTCCTATTTTCTCATTCAGAATTTTCTTGGTGTATAGGGTTCTGGCTGTAATGGCTAAAGCCGAAATAACTGCAAATATAATCCACATGGGGAATTTTACACTTTGCACTAGGCGTTTGCAATCTAGCAGCCACTACTTTGGTTCAACTCAACCGAGTACCTGCTTAGCCCTCTCTAGAAACTCCAGTAAACCCTGGAAATTTTGAGACTGGGTGGGCTGATGGTTTCTGGTCATCTCAATGAACTCCTCAATACCGACCCATTTCAATTCGAAACTTTCGTCTTTTTCTAGATTTTGCTTCACTTGGACAGTTGAGCGTAGTTCGACAAAGTAGCAGGCGAGCTCGAGCTGGCGCCAGACCTTTTTATTATCTGCATAGAAATAGGAGATGATGTTCTCGCCGAGTTTCTGTTCTATGCTGAAATCACTGTACCCGGTCTCCTCCACGATCTCTCTGCGCAGAGCTTCTATCTCCTCCTCACCTTCATCCTGACCTCCCTGAACAATTCCATAGACAGGATAAATATGCCAATCAAGTGCGAGGACTTTGCCTGTCTGCTTATGGTAGATTACCGCGCCCACAGACTTTCTGTATTGCGCCCCCGCATGTTTGTTGCCGAATTCTAATACTTTGGGTTGATTATTCACCGACGTAGCGAATCAAAACAGCATATACAGCCAGATGCCTAAGAAGGCGCAAACCATAGCTAGTAGCCAAAAGCGCATCACCACCTTCTCTTCTTTCCAACCCGCTAGTTCGAAATGGTGGTGCAATGGCGCCATTAGTAGTATGCGTCTGCCTAGAAGTCTGCGGGCGATGCCTTGTACTAGGGATGAGCCGAACTCCAGTATGAATGGAAACCCTATGATCAATAGCAAGAATGGAACGCGCAGCTCTAGTGCGATCACCGCCATCAAAGTACCCATAGCTAGCGATCCGACATCGCCCATCTGGATGCGGGCAGGCGGAATGTTGAAGTACAGATAAGCCATCAGGCCGCCAATTGCCGAGCCGCAAAGTAGTGCAATAGTGCTCGAACCCTGTAGCAGTGCAATCACCATGAACGACAAAAATCCGGGAATCAGCATCCCCGCAGACAGGCCGTCCATGCCATCAGCGATATTGACTGCATTGGTCATCACTAAGACCGTCAGCACTACAAAAGGTAGCATCCATAGGCCGATATCGACGCTTATCCCCAAAGGGAAAAATATCGTCCCTGGGTCCATCCAGCCAGCTAGAAAATACACCCAGACAAACACCGCAATACCGGCGATAGAATTGATCAAAATTTTCTCATGAGCCTGCACGCCCTTGCCTGGGTTTGAGCCCAGCATATAGAAAAAAGCCTTGTACATATGCCAGGGGTAAGTCACTACCAGCCACAACCTGGTGAAAATATTGGCGTGTACCCTGATGAGCTTATTTATCCTTGACATAGGCCGCACCCTTCTAGCTACGCCGTAGATATTGAGTACATCATCCACGCCTCCCAGCAGTGCCGAAATAGTAAAGACCAACAGCGGGACTTTGGTGGAGCCGTTGAGGTTGAACATCAGGGTCACTACAATCACAGTTAGCACGAAGATCAAGCCCCCCATTACCGGCGTGCCTACTTTCATTTTTCTAGCCTCAATTACCGCCGAGAAATCTACTTCCATTCTCCGGGTGATTTTGAATCTATAGAGCAAGTAAATGACTGGAATCGAGATAGCAAAGGCGATCCCAACTGACATTAGTATCGTTGTAATTAGAATAAAAAACTCAGTCATGTGCAAAAATGATATACTATGCAAACTTATATGTCTATTAGGTATACACTTAACCACAATGCTAAAAAAGTTAATCGAACCTCTACAACTCGTGCTGTTGCAAAGAAAACAATGCCCTGGTTGCACTAGACCTCTGGATCATCAGTACGCAAGAATTGTCAGGATGAATCAAACTGAACAAGTAAATTGTGAATGCGGCCGTATATACATCTACGATAAGCAAGTAGATAGTTATAGAAGGGCTGTTGCTAGCGAAGTAAAATAATTTTGCCCAATTAGTAATATTTATGTTAGATTAACGAAGTATGCAAGACTTATCTGAAAAATTCAAAGAGTATCTAGAGCAGGCAGAAGTCGTCAAGACTCTCAATGCTGACTTGAAAGACGCCGTACAGTCACATGAAAGCTACCAGGAGCTAGAAAAGTTCAAAAAAGAAGCCAAAAGAATCAAAGACAATATCGATAATGTCACCGAAATTGCTTTAATCCGTGAGAAAAGAGATGGCGCTAAAGAGAGACAAGGGTTACTCAAAGATATTCTACTTGCCGAGATGAACGAGGCTGGAGAAACTGAGGTCAGCTTCAATGGCAAAAAGGCCAAGCTAATCCCTGCCATGAAATTCACTAGAGAATA
>CALFHW010000112.1 GCA_937876695.1 uncultured bacterium | reverse complement strand
GCTTTAATGGGCGAACAGCCCAACCCTTGGGACCTTGTACAGCCCCAGGATGCGACGAGCCGACATCGAGGTGCCGAACCTTCCCGCCGCTATGAACGCTCAGGGAAGACTAGCCTGTTATCCCCGGGGTAACTTTTATCCTGTAAACAATGGCACTTCCACACGTTGCCAAAGGGTCACTATGCCCCACTTTCGTGACTGCTTGGAGTGTCCCCCTTGCAGTAAAGCCGGCTTATACCATTATGCTCTTCGGCTGATTTCCATCCAGCCTGAGCCGACCTTAGGAATCTTACGTTACTTTTTAGTAAGAAACCGCCCCAGTTAAACTGCCCACCTGACACTGTTTTGCAAACCGGATTACGGTAGCAATGAGAAATAAAACCTCATAAGGGAAGTGTTACATTGACGACTCCATCCCAGCTTGCGCCAAGATTTCAAAGTCTCCTTCCTACGCTCTACAAATAAAGCTTTATTCCAATATCAAGATGCAGTAAAGATCCCGGGGTCTTTTTGTCCTGGTGCGGGTAGGCCGCATCTTCACAGCCATTTCATTGTTCGCCGAGCCCCATGTTGAGACAGTGTCCAACTCGTTACGCCTTTCGTGCGGGACGCCTATTAAGCGCCGAGGAACTTCGCTACCTTAGGACCGTTATAGTTACAGCCGCCATTGACCAGGACTTAAGTCAGCAGCTCATCTCCGAAGAGAATCACCACCTTCCGTAATCTTCTGGCATTGGGCAGGCGTCAGCCCCTATACATCCACTTACGTGTTAGCAGGGGCCTGTGTTTTTGTTAAACAGTCGATTGGACCTGGTTTGTGCCCCCTCCCCACTCTAGCAAGCTAGGTTGAGAAGGGCTTCCTTCTAGCAAACATACGGAAGTAATTTGCCTAATTCCTTAACATGGGCTCACTCGTCCACCTTGGTATACTCTACCAGAGTACCTGTGTCGGTTTGCGGTACGGTTAAATCAATCTCTCTCATAGAAGTTTTTCTGGTAACCAGAGTTTGCACACTTCGCCTTTGGCCTGAGCCGCTAGCTCCCACTCGTAGTTCGTGTTCATCCCGACGCATCGGAAAACGGAATGTCCGGATTTACCTAGACTCTCCTAACTTGCTACTTGAACCCTCGAAAGGGCTGCACATTCCCTGATCAGTCCCTCCATAGATAATAACGATCTTGACTTAGTACAGGAATATTAACCTGTTGTCCATCGCCTACGCCTTTCGGCCTCGGCTTAGGACCGACTAACCCCCGGATGACTGGCATGGCCGGGGAAACCTCACTCATACGGTGTGCGGGGTTCTCACCCGCATCTCGCTACTCATGCCTGCATTCTCACTTGTGTGCGCTCCACAAGACTTTACAATCTTGCTTCTACGCAGCACACAACGCTCTCCTACCATTGCTATTTCCTAAGAAATAATAATCCACGATTTCGGTGGTATGCTTGAGCCCCGATGAATTATCGGCGCAGAAACTCTCGACTAGTGATCTGTTACGAACTCTTTAAAGGATTGCTGCCTCTAAGCGAACCTCCTAGCTGTCTTTGAATTTCCACCTCCTTTTCCACTTAGCATACACTTGGGGACCTTAATCGATGGTCTGGGCTGTTTCCCTTTCGAGGACTGGAACTTATCTCCCAACCTCTAACTCCCATGATTCCACTATTGGCATTCGGAGTTTGAGAAGCTCTAGTAAGGCCGAAGCCCCCTAGAAACTAATCAGTGCTCTACCTCCAATAGCTACACATGAGGCCAACCCTAAAGCTGTTTCGGAGAGAACCAGCTATTCCCGTGTTCGATTGGCGTGTCACCGCTAACCACAGATCGTCCGAAAACTTTGCAGCGTTTACCGGTTCGGTCCTCCTCTCGATTCTCATCGAGATTCAACCTGTCCATGGATAGATCACACGGCTTCGGGTCTATTGCGTAAGACATATATGGCGCCCTTTCAGACTCGCTTTCGCTATGCCTCCACTGCAGAACAGCTTAAGCTGCCGTACACAATAACTCGCAGGCTCATTCTTCAATAGGCACGCCGTCGTCCCGATTGCTCGAGACTTCGACTGCTTGTAGATAAGTAGTTTCAGGATCTATTTTATCCCCCTACCCGGGGTACTTTTCACCTTTCCCTCACGGTACTAGTTCACTATCGGTCACAAAAAGTATTTAGCCTTACCCAGTGGTTTGGGTCGATTCCTACCAGATTTCGCCTATCAGGTAGTACTCAGGAATATAACTTGCCTAGTCAAATGCATTTCGCCTACAGGACTTTCACCTTCTATGGCTCCCGCTTTCCATCGGGACTCGGCTACACATTTGATTTATAACTAGACTCGTGAGAGTACAGACTCACAACAGTCACATCCTACAACACCTAATCAACATAACCGCTGTAACGGGGACAAAATTCTTTCCCTTGACCGAAGTCAAGTTCCGGAAAAATGTCAGATGACTAGGTTTAGGCTCTTCCGCTTTCGCTCGCCACTACTAACGGAATACCAGTTCGGTATTTTTTCCTCTGGTTACTGAGATGTTTCACTTCGCCAGCTTGTCTCCTCCTGACTTATTTATTGGGTCAGGGGTACCAA
>CALFHW010000111.1 GCA_937876695.1 uncultured bacterium | reverse complement strand
TTATTTTTTTCATAGAACTTTTCTAGTAGCGGTGTGTCGATCTCTCTGAGAACATCTAGTGGAGTTTGGTTGCGCGTCCACTGTACGCCGTACAACTCGTCGAGATATTCACCTTTATATGGGTTCCAACTATACTGCAGGTTATTGAACAGGAATTCTAACTTTTCTTTTTTAGATAGGTGCATGGTTTGCAGACCGTACATGTTTGATACACCGCCTGTGCTTTCTGCAAACTCGCAGATGATATTGTTGATGGCAGCTTGCTTTTCTTCCAATAGATTCTTGCTGTCAGCTTCGATATTTAGCCTGATGAAAGGCTCGTTAGCGGCCTGTCTGAGCGAGAATCTCCACTGGCTGAAGTCAATTATAAAACCATCAAAATCGCTGAAAGTGCCGTTGGGAAACTCAGTCATTAGCCTAGAAGTCACTTTACTGAAGTCCTGAGGCCTTTTAAGATAGTAGTTTTGCTCGCCACTGATGAAGAATCTCTCCTGATAGGTAGCGACTAGTTCGCCCAAATCCCGGCCAGTGGCGGAAATGATTTTAAGAATTATCTCTAAAGTTATCAGGCCGCTATCGGCATAGAAATTGTCCCGGTAGTAGAAGTGTGAGGAGGTACTTTCTCCGCCGAAAATTGCATCTTCCTGCTTCATTTTTTGCTTAATATAAGTGTGGCCGGCCTTGGAGATAACTCCTCTGCCACCGGTTACTCTAAGCACCGACTCGATTGCTCTGGTGTACCTGAGGTCATAAACTACGGCGGCACCTTTGTTGAGATTTAGAAAATACTCTGAAAGAAGCGCCTGGATATAATAGCCAGCAACAGCCTTTCCAGTGTTATCGACGAAAAATACTCTATCGCCATCGCCATCGAAAGCCACTCCTAGATCTGCTTTGGTAGAGACTACCTTTTGCTGAAGTTGAGTTAAGTTACTAGCAACTGCCGGGTTAGCTTCATGGTGAGGGAAATCAGCGTGTGGCTCGAAGTACATCTTGATCAACTCCACCTCGCGGTGCCTGCTTAAAAGTTGCTGGGTTACTTTGCCTGCCATGCCATTACCCGCATCTACAACTATTTTGAGCGGCCTATTTAGCTTGCCATCGCCAAAACTCATAGCGTGAGTAATAAACTCCTCAGTAGTGTCGAGCCCCCGACTGGGTTCGACGCCATTAAGTGGCAGGTAATGCAGACTATTTTCAATCTCGCTAAAAGCCTCAATTAGATCGGGCATCGCAACTGGCGCAGCCCCCGATTTAACTAATTTAAGCCCGTTGAAATTGGCTGAGTTATGCGAAGCAGTGATCATGACTCCGCCATCGTAGCCGAATTTACCAACCGCGAAGTACAGGTTATCTGTAGTAGTTTGGCCTAAATAGTCTATTTCCAAGTTTTCCTCAATAACAGCCTGGATGAAGGCGTCGCGAATGAGTGGAGATGACTTGCGCATATCTGTGGCGATCACATACTTCTTTCCGGGCGCAATTTTTAGAAAAGCTTTGGCCACTTTGTACGCCAGCGCTGGGTCTAATTCTGTTGGGTAGATACCCCTAACGTCATAGGCTCTAAAGGCCGTAGAAGTTGGCCCGCTAGTACCAGACCTTTTCGGCTTTTGGGCGACGTTAATTATATCTTCCATGTTTGGGCAGTTAAGTTATTCTCTCAAATAGTTTAGCAGATTTAGCAGTTCAACATGGCTCCAGATTAATGGTCTAACCGAGAGCCCAAACCCTGTGACAGGATCAGCCATTTCGGGTAGCAACCCTGCAGGTTCCATATGCTTGATTGCCCAATTTATAGTCTGTG
Source organism: uncultured bacterium (assembly GCA_937876695.1). Lineage (GTDB taxonomy): Bacteria > Patescibacteriota > Dojkabacteria > CALFHW01 > CALFHW01 > CALFHW01. Next base: position 5,951 of record CALFHW010000111.1, on the reverse strand, counting down.
AGGTCTTTTTAAACCGGCCAGTCTTGGCAAAATAGGCAGCAAACCAAAAGCTAGAAATATACCAAGGATTGCCAGTGCTTTCGGGGTGCGAATTGAGATAGTGGTCGCGTTCATAACGGGCATAGGCTCCAGGGAGGGCGCTAGTTTCTAGTTTCGCTGCGGCATCTTCGACAGAGTCTTTTACTACTTGGGTTTCTGCTGCCAGAACTCCTAGTATCCAAACTAGGTTGACGCTAGAATCTGCGCTCTTATCTATTGTATAGCCAGAATCCCTTTGATTTGTTGAGATCAGGCCCCTAATAAACTTCCCCTCTTTCACGAATATAGTCTGCAAGGCATTTAGCGCCTTATAGATAACTAGTTCAAGTCCGCCCACTAGCTCAGTGTATTCATTTCGCGATGTAGAACGGTTTAGAACTTGAATTCCTGCCTTTAGCCCAGCAATGATCGCTGCTTGGGTAGAAGTAAATTTACCAGAATGATTCTCCCACAGGTCATAACATGCTTTATGACTACCGTCCGCTTCGATGCAATCTGCTAGAAATTCGCAGATTTTTTGAACAGTAGCCTCAAAATCTGGATGGTTATAATTATTTGCCTGGTTAATTCGAGCATAGCTAACTAGCGTAATAGCAGTCTGGTCTAGCTGCAACCTGCCTACTGGATTATCTGCAAAGCCTTGCCATGGATACCAAGAGCTAGCGAGACTTGCGCTACTATTCAATCTATACCTATGCTCGAGATATGGCTTGTCTGCAAAGCATCTCAATACGTAGTCGTAATGCCTGTTCAGAATCTCCTTAAGTTTAGATCCGTCAGCTAAAACACCCGCCAGTGCTTGGATTGTAAACGCTCCATCACGCGGCCAAAAATAGGAGTAATCATCGCTGCCATGGCTTTTATAGTAACTAGAATCTACCGCTGCGAAACTACCTCCTGTGGGGACTATACTGCCGAGTATTAGGTTCCTGGAACTAGCTTCTAGTAGCTGTAACTTCTCGGCTTCAACTGTAGCTAGCCCTAGATCCTCTATGGTCTTGGGGGTGATATAGCTGTTGGTGAATGCCATTGCAACTGGGATGATCTGGCTTTGGTCGGATTCCTTCTTTTTCATTAACCCTGTCAGATCGTTTGCAAAATCAAAGTATACAGTTAGATTAGACACTCCCCCAGCAGGCACGCTGATTTTGTACTTCAGACCTCCTTCAACTCTGCCAGTACTAACAGGGTTATTGCTGAGACTGAGGTCTTTGTCTGGCCGTGCGCCCCTGCCCGCGTTGTCTTTGGGATCATGGCACGCGAACTCTTCTGGGGTTATGTCTGCCCTGACCCCAACATATTTATCTGCTTCATAAAATACAAGTCCAGAATACTCAGGGTGATAAAAAACACAATCTCGAGACATATTCGCACCAAAATCTAGAGGGATATGAAGAATCAAGATGCAATCGATTTGCTCACTAGTAGTATTCTCAAAGTTGTAATATAACTCAAGCCTGTCATTAGTGGGCAGTGCAGGAGAGTATGTATAAGAGATTTTGTCGTCTATTCGATTAATACTATTGAACGGGTAATTGCTTTGACCATTATTAATAATTTGTTCGTTCAATTTCGTTGTAATTAATTCCTTTTCACTCGTGTAAACCTTAAACGAAATTTTATCCCTTAAGCAAAGGTTATCTTCAGCTTTACTGGGCCAGCAGAGGTCGACGATGTCACCTTGATAATCAAAATTGACCAGAAGATTGTCAGTTGTTAATTGAAGAGCAGGTGTTGTCATTGTGGATTCTGGAGTTTATTTAATAGCATAATTCCTTCGATAAGTGCCGCTACACTCCAGGCTTGTGATATCGCGCCACGAGGTTCTAGCGACCCAGCCTCGAAAATCTCCGGAACGCTGCTGAGCTTGTAGTTTTGTATGTGATCCCAACTTTGAGATAAGCTCGCAGAAATCATTCGGGTAGAATCAGCTGCAGAGTAGTTATTTGCTAGGGCGTTGAAGTATGGCTTCAGTAGCCACGGCCAGATAGTACCTTGGTGGTATGCGGCGTCTCTTGCCTGCTGATTACCGATATAGAAATCCTTATAGCCAGGGTTACCGGGACTTAATGTCCTCAAACCTATTTTTGTAAGTAACTGCTTCTGGCAATTATCGATCATGGCTCGAGCCTGATCGCTACTGACAAGCCTAAATGGCAGTGAGGTGGTAATTAGTTGATTTGGCCTAAAACTGTAGTCTTTTTGGCCATCATTTGCTATCACATCTGCGAAATATCCATGTTGCTCGGACCAGAAGTCTTTGCTGAAGTTCTCTGAAATCTTGGTACTTAGCTCGCTGAAAAGGGACTCATTTAAAAGTTTTCGATTACAGATCTCTGCTAGTTGCTCAATGACTTTTAAGGAGTTGTACCAAAGGGCTTGGATTTCAATGGCTGCGCCTGAGCGGTCAATTACTGGCTTGTCATCCACTTTGGCGTCCATCCAGGTTAGTGCCTTTGAACCGTCTGTCCAGACTAAGTAGCCCTTTGCCGACACACTTATTCCAAATCTACTGCCTTGTGACTGCGCATAGATAGCCCTCTCTATTCTTGGTAGTATATCTAGTACTGTTTCATAGTCTCCAGTATGTTCAAAATATTCCCAGGTCGCCTGAATGAACCAGTGAATTGCGTCAATAGAGTTATAGTTTAGACCTGTGACAATATTTGGGAGTAGTCCTGCGGAAATGTAACTCGCCCAATCGGTCAGGATAGATTGGGCTTGATCGTAGCGCCCGAGCGCCAAGAGTATACCTTTGAACGCGATAAAGCTATCTCTGCCCCAATCAGAGAACCAGTGATAACCAGCGATAATCGAGGTACGATTGCCATCATTGACTATGAATTCTCTAGCATTGACCACCAAGAACTCTTTGAGCGATTGCTCGCCAGCCGGATAGATCGAATTAAACCTGCTCACATCCGATGCTATAGAATAATTGTGGCTACTTCTTAGCGTTTTACTGCCGAAATGGATCAGTTTGCGGACTATGCTGTGCGTATTAACCGCGAATTTAATTTTGCGGCTAGTCACTCCGGGCTTGAACTCGACTCGATAGTTGCCAAACATTATCAAGTCTTCATGGTCCTCATAACCTCTTTCTGCTTCTGACTGATAATAATGATCCCTACTTATCGATGTACCTTTGGTGAAGACTAGATCGCTGGTTATCTCCAGGTTGAAATTTTCAGGATAATTCGAAAGTGACACCTCTTGTATGTTGCCTTTGGTGATTATGTTTGTTTGCTCCAGCCTTGCTTGTAATCCAATCGCATCGATTGCCCTATAGGTAAGTAGAGGGTATGAAGTAAATTCGCCTGCTTCGGGAGAGTCGATTTCATATTCGATAGTGACCTCATTCTTATTTTCTGACATTATGATTCTGCGGTATATTTTGGCACGGCCGACTTTAAATAGTTGCGTGGGATATGGTAGTTCATAAGAATACTCGACATACCTAGCCCCGAAGCTTTGAGTGTGTCCCAGATAAGAGTTGTTCGAAATGTTCACCTCTTGATCAGCGATATTCACGAACTCACTGGTTCCTGCCACCACTAGAGAGCGCTCGAAGTTTGCCCCGCCAGTGATTAACAGCCCATGATACTTTCGAGTGTTACCATATCTAAGATTGAACGAGGAGTAACCTGCCCGACTATTTGTACAAAGAAATTCAGCGTTCACATTTTGTGTACTGTTCATATTTTGTAACCTTTCTGCTGATAAAGTTTCAACGCGATGATAAACATAGCTTCCGCCCAACCAAGCGGAGAATTCGTATTATGTTCATCGGTATTGGAGAGATAGAGTTCGGGAATTTGACCTTCTGCATTGATGGTTTTGAAAGCTAGTTGAATAAATTTGCGGGCACTATCCGCCTGCCCCTTGTGGGTGTAAATAATTGCTAGCCAAGAAAAACCAAAACACCATTCTGCTTCCTCAGAGTATCCATCAGGGTTACGGTTATAATAGTAATCATTTTTGTAGCGGATGATTCCCATTTCTCTCACCAAATGATACTCAACATTCTCTAGCACCAGATTTGCCTGCTGCTCAGAAAGTATGTCATAAGGGAAAATCAGACTGAGTTGGGCAAGGTCCACAAATTTTTTTGCTGACTCTCTGGGTAGCATTGAATTTAGTGATTCCTGGCCATTTTTGATGAGTTCTTCTTTGACAATTAATCCGGGTACTTTTGCTACCGAGACTAACCCTGCCAGGCAAGCACCCACACTCGAGGCGTGTACTTCTTCGTCTTCCTCCCAAACTCCACTGTCCGGGTCCTGCCAATAGCTAAGGCTGGATAAGTAGTCTATGAGCTTTTGTACAATTCGGACTTTGTCGGCAGAGTCGAGAATATTGATCTTATGCTCAACTTCTAGCTGGCCAATCATGAAAAGAATAGCCCCTACGGCGTCGTTTTGTTTGTTGCCCCATTCCTCCCAGAACTCTGAGAATGTTTCGGGATTATAGCGGGCGTGGATGTATTTGTGCTTAGCGTCGGGCTTTTGAGCTATGGCATAATCGATCTTGCTCTCATGTTTCAAAAATATGTCTAGCAGAGCACTGTATGTTTTGGTCACTACCTCCCAGTTTTCTAGCAATACAAAGGGTAGACATTCGTAAAAATTATCTCTCAACCAAGCTTTGTCATATCCAGTATCAACATGATCGCTGGCAGCTCTAAATAGGCCGCTAGGCGCCTGCAGTGATGCCAGCGTAGTTAGATGCGAATCGATAAGTTGTTCTAGATTGTACTTTTTGGGCATGCTTATCTAATTATTCTAGTATAAATTCCAGACGTTTTCTGAAATCTTCCACAATATTCATGTAGTTTATAAATGCCTCATAAGGGGACTCATAAGGGCTGAAATACTTGTGGACATCGCCATCGCTCCAATACTTGGTAGACATGTAGTAGAAGTGGTCAGATGTCTGAAGGCGGCGCCAGGTTGAGATGAATTGGCTGATCTGCGAGTTTTGGTTGCGCGCAAGTTGTAGCTTTTGAATGAATTCTTCGATTTGGTAGATACTACTTAACGCCTCTTTCTGCATTTTGTTACCGTTCCAAGCTGATAAATCCCTTTCCATATCCGCCCAGGAAATTAACTCTGGTATAGAAATAGGGCCGCTTGATCTGCCAGAGGCAGCCTCAGAAATAGTGCTGAACTCATGACCAGCTGCTAGCAGCTCGCCAGGTAGGCCTTTGAGAAACTTGAAAATCCCGGTATCTTCCCATTGATGCTCGCCAAAAGTCTCATAATCCATAAATAAGTTGACTAGCTGACCTTCAGAGTTGCTAATCCAATTTGCGAACTTCTTGGGGGTTAGTGGGTACTCAACCCAAGACTTGTCGGAAAATCTGAAGGCGACGTCATCTGATAACTTGTAACTTTTAAGCAGCAGCTTGAGTTGCTTGTATGGCTTTCTTATTTGCAGAGAATTTAGGATGGCTAGCTCCTGCGAGGTGAGCTTTTCGGTAACTGCGTTGTAGACATGATGTGCGGATTTACCCGCCAGCACAGGCTCCCAACCCTCGGTGATAGTGGCTTTGAAACCGAGTTGCTGAATATAGCTGGCGATTTTGTCGTTATAGATCAGTTCTGTGTTGCGAAAACTCCTAGTCTCATAGCCGAATACTGATTTAACTAGGCTGCGATGCAACACGATTTGCTGGGCAAACTCCTCCACTGAATGCAGCGCAGCCAGCGAGTGGTAGTATGTCTCGCTGAGTATCTCCACCCTGCCGGTAGCAACTAGCTCTTTAAAAGAATCGATTACCTCGGGAGCGTAGAGAGCGCATTGCTCGATAAGATTGCCAGTTATAGAAAGACTTAAATTGAACGCGGGGTATTTCTTTAGCAGTTTGACTAGGATTTTATTTGTAGGCAAATAGCTTTTTTGCGCAACTTTCA
>CALFHW010000110.1 GCA_937876695.1 uncultured bacterium | reverse complement strand
GGTATTCTTCCACGATAACCCTGCTTCCAGTCTCCAAAACCAAGGCTTTGATGTCAGCAAATTTACGTACTAACTCGGTTGATTTAATTTTTATTGTGCTCATTCATTCAGTATACAACTTTCTATATAAAATTGCATCTGAAATTTGTAGAAAAAATTGTTATGTCTATTTGGCTAGTAGCTGCCGGATTGAGAGTATTGGGGGAACTGTTTGAATAATTCCCTCGTATAAGAGTTCCAGATCAATAACGCTGTGCTAGAGCCCAATGCATCGGAGCGCATCCGGGTATTGTCGTTGTTACCGCACCAAATCCCAGTCATAATTTTGGGTCCATACCCCATATAGAACGTATCTTTATTTCCGTCGGAAGTTCCTGTCTTGCCGGCGAGTTTTTGATTGCCAATAAACTTATTCACACTGTTACCAACTGTATATCCCTTAAACCCGAGCACTGAATTTACTTGGGCTACTGCTTTCTTGTCGAGCTCAAACTTGACCTGAGTATTTGATACATAAGTCTGCTGACCACCAGGAGCCAGAATCTTTAAAACCGGCTTGATTTCGTGCACGCTGCCACCATTGGCTAGGCCCGAATATGCTTGCGTATGGCTCAGCAGAGTCTCACTGACACCTCCAATTGCAGCTGCCAAGCCGTATTCGCTGTTGGTTCGGTAACCGATCTTCTTCATTAAGTCCCCTAATTTCCAGTCCCCGATCTTGTAGAGAATTTTTAGGAATGGTAAGTTCCTAGACTCTAGAAGTGCCATTTTGACAGTCATATTGCCATAAAATCTACCGTCCACATTCTTCGGTCTATAGTAACCGTAGAAAGTCTGGGCAGAATCCTCAATGGTGCTATTTGGATTATATTTGCCTTCGCTAAAACCTAAATATGCGACCCAAGGTTTAAGAGTCGATCCTAAATTCCGCAATGAGAGAGTGACATTTACTTGAGGATCAAAGCGACGGTTAGCTGGGTCAGTTGGCAAGTTATACCCTTTAGAGCCTACCATGGCCAGAACTTCGCCACTGTTAGGGTCTATGCTTACCAGAGCGCTATTCTCGAATTTATACCTTGAACCCAGACGCTGGACCCCCTCGAGCACCTTCTGCTCAGCCATCTCCTGCATGCGAATATCGACACTTGTATAAATATCGTATCCACCAGAGTATAAATCTTTGATACTTAAATTATACGGAGCTTTACCCAGTAAATCTCTGATATAAAACACCCAATGTGGCGCTCTGAGAAACTCCTTAGCCTTGGGCACATAAACTAACGGGTTCTTTTTGAGCGCTAAGATTTGCTCACGAGTATACCCAACTTCAGTGGTATTAACGAGCCCTTCTGGAAGCGGCTCATACAAAAACTGCTGCTGACCAGTATTGAGATAATTCATGATCCGATCGTTGTCTACTATTTTATCTAGCACATAATTACGCCTAGAGAGCAACAGTGATTCTGCCTTAACTGTGTCACTAGCGAACAGCGGCGAATACTCGCCGGGTGATTGCAGCAATGCGATCAAAAACGCGGACTCCGAGAGAGTCAAGTCCTTCAGATTCTTATCGAAATACGTAGTAGCAGCTGTTTTGATACCTATTACTCTACCGCCGAAATTACTTACATTTAGATAATATTCTAGTATCTGCTCTTTCTCGTAATCTCGCTCCACTAGCATTGCAATCAGAGCCTCTTTGACCTTTCGATCAACTGATTGGTCGGTCGTCAATAGAGTCTGCTTAACTAACTGCTGGGTAATGGTGCTTCCGCCTTGAGTAGTGTCTGTGGTCACATTATTCAATAGACTTCTGAAAGTAGCTACGTAGTTTACGCCTTCATGCATGTAGAAATCCTTATCCTCGGCCGCTAGGGCAGCCACAATCACAGAACGTGGCAACTCTTCGAAGTCAGCATATACTCTGTCTCGATCGGGGTCCTTAAACGTATACAAAAGTACCCCATTCCTGTCGTAGATACGACTATTCTCCCCTTTATTCTCTAGATTCGCTCTTACTTTGTCCTCTGTTGGGATCTCCTGTGCATAGGTACGAAGCTGTCCCAAAAGCGCTATCGCACTAATAGATACCACAGTGACAAACATAAAACTCAAGAAGTTAGTGAGTTCTAGTCCCTTTCTTCTGCGGTTATGTTTTTTTGTGACAAAATATTTTGAGATATTACTCATTATCTGTTATTATACATCAACTTACTATAGGTTATCTAATAATTGTATTTTAACATAGAAACGTGGAAGAAATCTTAAAATTCGTCGAATTCAATCAGTACAATCTCCCCTTCATCATTCAGATACTGGGCTTGTACTTAGTTATGCTTTATCTGGCACTTGTCGCCTGGGTAGCAAAAGATATTACTACAAGATCACAGAACTTCCCTGTCATCCTGACAACAGTATTCTTTGTTTTAGTGGGGAATATTCCAGCGTTAGTGATCTACTTACTTGTACGCCCAGATGCCACGCTGGATGAGTCAAAAGCACAAAACCTTTTTCAATCCAGCATATTAGATAGAAAAGTTACTAACTGCGGCGAGTGTGGATGTTTGGTTAGAACCGATTTTAAATATTGTCCTAGTTGTAGTAGCGAGGTTAATCACCGCTGCAAGGAATGTAACCATATCATCAATCCAACTTGGAGATACTGCAGTTTTTGCAACTATAGGTTAGTTCCACAACCGTGGCATATAATCTGGCCACAAGCCGCAGGTAAGAGAATTGGAACTGTAAGAGCCTCATTTGCCAGTTTTTTCAAAAGACGAAATGACAATAAAGTAATGAAGAACATGGAGAAAAACAAGAAAATTGAGAAAAAAGCTACTGCAAAGACTGGAGCTAAAACGACTGCCAAACCAAGGTTTAATATTAGACTACCAAAGATCGCATTCCCTAAGGTTGCACTTCCTAAGCTCAGAGTACCTCGTATTAAACTACCGCTGATCAAAATTCGTCTGCCAAAGCTAAAGATTAACCTACTTAATAGGAAGCCCAAGGCAGCCAAACTCAGCATAATGGCCGAGAAAAAACACCCTGTTAAGCTAGAGAAGAAGGTTATTGTGGGGCAGATGCCAAAAGGTAAAGCCACTAATAAGAACAAAGCCAACGGCAGTGCCAAGACTGTAGCCGCAAAGCCTAAAAAGTCTAGCGGCAGAGGCAGACCAAAGGGACTGAAGGACAATAAACCCCGCAAAAAGCGGGCTGACGCAGGTAGAAAACGCGGCAATTACAAGAAGTAAAGTTACCCCCCTCACCAACCAGGCTTTATTGTTGATATAATCAGTGCATGAACAGGTATGTAAAGAACTGGCTTGTATTGACGGTAGCGGCGTTAAGCCTGATCGCATTTATAAAGATTGTAGCAATTATTTACTTCGGCGATGTCGACTTTGAACCTGATAGTTATCTGCATTTCTTGCAGACAGCGGACCTGTTTCATAATTTCCCAGCCAATCTCGAAACTGGACTGAGCGTTTGGGCGAAGCCTTTGTATACCTACGTATTTGGGCTACTATTATTACCATTTTCAGGTTCGGGAATTATCGCCGCTCAATTAATCAATGTCGCCATCTCCGCATTGGCCGGGCTAGTTATATTTGCCATAGCTAAGAAAGTTGGGTTACCGGGGAAATACGCTCTGCTGGCTGCAGTAATCTCAAACGCGGGTTTCATCTTCTTTAGAGCGGGAATGGGCTCGCTAACTGAGCCCTTGTTTGCCCTACTCTTCTGCCTGGCCATCCTAGCCTGGCTGCGCGAGCAATACATATTATCTAGCCTAATCATTGGTATCAGCGTGCTTGGAAGGCTCGAGGCGCTACTATTTGTAGGGATTTGGGTGTTAGTACTATTTGTGATGAACTGGAAAAAACAAAAAACCACTGCCGACAAAGTCAATGACACATTCGCTCTCCTAAATGTGGTTTTGCATACTCTGTTTAGAATTTTGCCGCATGTACTTGTGCTAGTGATGCCCGTCATTATCTGGAACTTCATAGGCTACCTAAATAGTGGTGAACTTTTATATCTATTTGCCCGGGGTTACCCCAAAACCGCTGGTGTTTACGGATACGGTAATCCTTTGACCTATATAGAAGGGCTAATCCACCAAGAGCCTCTACTGGTCACTCTGATAGCTTTAGCAATCGCCATCTGGCTGGGTAATTTAGTCAGCAAAGCTAATTGGCGCCGGGAAAGTAATGCCAAGCAGTCACTGATCTGGATAGTTATAATTGCCTTTATTTCGGTGCAAACAGTATTGTACACATTGGGACTTTTTGGGACTGCGGGTCTGATGAGATATTTTGCGGTAATTATCCCTATATTTGCAGTACCGGCAGCTTGGGGGATCTGGCAACTAGCCAGGACGCAAGTGCACGTAAGCCAGCTGCTAATTGTAGTGGCGCTATGCTTGATACAGCTGGGAATTAGCCTGGGTATAATGAAAACCGGCGGATTCTATAAGGGACTCTATAATCGCCCTGAGGTAGATCACAGGCTTATCGCGATCTGGGATGAGCCGGCAGTCCAGTTAGCCGCGCAAAAGAGTGAATTCATCTATGCCAGTAGACCAGAATTGATCTACTACTCAAAGAATCCAAATGATAATACGCGTTACAGGCTTAGTAATACAGTAGATACCAGCCTACCTTTGGGCACCATTGTTCTAGTAGACCTAGATTGGTACCAACACGGATCTGGCCAAGCTTTCCCGATAGATAGTCCCAGCCAGGCATTCGACCTCCAGACAGCGAATTGCGAGGGAGCTCAACTACCCACCAAACTCATTGAAGTAGAGATACCAGAAGAATATAGACAGTCACTGCGGGTTTACTATACAGCTACTACCAAAGATTGTATTTAACTATCTCCCATAGCGCCTTAATTCCGTCCTTGAAAGCGCTCATATGCTTGCCTTCAGCGATAGTACGGGGATAGTAAGTAATTGGGACTTGTCGGTACTTTAAGCCACCTTTCACTTTACTTAGTAGAGCTGTGACCTCAGGCTCAAAACCAAAACTAGATTTGCTGCGTAGCTTCTTGCCGATTTTACGCATCAAATCGCCCTTGACCATTTTATAGCAAACTTCCATATCCCCTACTCTCACGCCCCTCCACATAGTGAAAAGATTCGAGACAAAGGTCAAGAATCTATTGCCGAACCAGTTCTGCCAATAAACAACTTTATTGTCTCTGGCAAATCGGTTGCCATAAACTGCCTGCAATTGAGGGTCTTGCTTGAACAGTCTCAGAAACTCCGTCAATTCGGCTGGATCATACTCCAGATCAGCGTCTTGAATAACAACAATATCTCCTACCGTGGCAGCTATTCCGCGAATCACGCTCCCTGATTTGCCCTTATTTGGGTTATTAGTAAAGAGTCTAAGGGTAATAGCACTACCATCCCCAGCTTTCCAGCTGGCTTTATTCTCTTGCTCAAGCTGTTCGACTTTTCCTGCCAGGCTTTTTTGTAAGTCGAGGACTATCTGGGCGGTGTCGTCTTTGGAGGCATCGTTGATAACCACGATCTCCTTATGAAAACCCAGGCTATCAAAGGCTATCACCTTCTCTAATATCTGCTTAATGGTGCGCTGCTCGTTGTAGGCAGGCATTACCAAACTTATTGTTTGCATGTTTTATTGTACACGAAAACTGCTATAATTTGCCCATGAATTCTGAACTGATCAATGTAATTCTGCTCTCGCTTGTACCTATGTTTGGCTTTGGCATAAGCAATGCCATGCAAAAAGTATATGTAGAAAGACTTGGACCCGCTAAGTTAATCACTTACCGTGGCCTCACAATAGTCTCAATTCTACTTGTATATTGGCTATTCAACCTTAGCAATTCCAACCTAGATCTACAGCAAATGCTGCTAGGCGCATTTGTGTCATTCGTCAGTTATTTTGGACTGTTCTTTTTGAATAAGAGTTTGCAACATGGCAAAGTTGGCTTAGTAATTCCCGTCAGCAGCAGTAGAGTTCTAATCTCAGCGATAGTGGGTATCGCCTTTCTGGGAGAGCAAATCTCAGGTTTGCAACTGCTGATGGTGCTGCTGATATTTGTCGGGGTTTTTGCCGCAGTCATAAACTTTAAGGATCTTGCCAACTCAAATATGTTCAGTTTCAAATCCGGAGTGCCGTATGCATTGCTGGCCGCGTTTTTCTGGGGCATCACCTTCCCTCTCTTTGGAGGCTTCAGCGCCATACTAGGTGCTGCGCTATTTTCGCTGATTGCAGAGTTCACAGTTACAGCAGTTAGCGTCGTACAACAGCTAATCCAGAAGAAATCGCTGGCTTTGAGTAAAGAAGAGTTCAAGCTCAACTGGGTAGGCGTTGGAACTATCGGTGTGTTAGGCGCTATCGCTGCAGTATTTATGAATACCGCCTATGCGACGGGCTATTTTAGCATTGTCACTGCCATCACTGCTGCTTCACCAGTAGTGTCGATCATATTCGGGATACTAGCCTTCAAAGAAAAACTCAGTTTACAACAACTAATCGCAATTATATTGATTCTAATAGGAATAGTTGCTCTACCTTTGGTATAGGAGCCCTTTTAGCTTATCAAATCAGCTTATTAGTAAATCACCTTCAGTCCTGCTGCTCTCAGCTGCCCCGCCAGTAGTTCTAGCTGATTTCTAGTGGCATCGGGTATGCCGCCAAAGCTAAACTTCTTACCGGCCATCTCCCACTTAGTTTTGGCGTGCGAGTTGTAGGCTAGCAGCTCAATTGAATCTAGACTTCTCAGGGATGAAGCCAACCTGACAAAATCAGCTGCGTAACTAGTTGAATCGGTATAACCTGGAATCACTAAGTAGCGCAGGCGCAGCGATTTAACTCTATTTGCCGCCGCCAACTGCCCATCCAAATATTCAAGATTACGCAGGATATGCTTATTGCCTTGGCCCGTGAGGAATTTATGCGCCTGAGTGTCTAGATGCTTTACCGAAACCATCCAATAATCGATTCTATTGAGCAATTGCTGAATATGAAACTGTGGAACAAATAGCGAAGTGTCAATTGCTAGATGAATTCGGGCTAATGAATGCTTACTTGCGTGCTTGGCCAACTGCTCTGAAACTTGCTGTATGTAGTCGGCCTGTAACAAAGGCTCCCCCCCGCTAAAGGTTATCCCGCCTGTGGCAATGCCAGCGTACATGTCGGTAGAATCCCCCCAATACGATCTGTATTTAAGCAATTCTAAGCATAACTCCTGCGCAGTATAAGTTCTACCTACTTTTGGAGTTATACACTCTGGATTATGACAATACTTGCATGCAAGGCTGCAACCCTGAAGAAATACTACTGATCTCAGACCTGGCCCGTCGAGAGCCCCCAGAGTTTCGATTGAGTTTATGTAGCCAACCGATTTTATTTCTTTGGCAAGAATACTTTTGAGTCGAGTCCCGAATTGGGACTTTTGAGGACTGGTCTCGATTGAATTCTTAGACATGCGTATGGAAAGTTCTAGAGATCACCTCATCCTGCTGTTCAGGGCTGAGCTTAGCAAATAAAACCGCATAACCACTCACCCGAATAGTGAGTTGGGGGTAGTTTTCTGGGTGGAGCTTGGCATCGATCAATAACTCTGGTGTGAGCACATTAATATTGAGATGGTGCCCTCCTTGAGCTGCAAAGTAGCCAGAAAGTATTTGCATCAAATTAGTTTCCCTGCTCACAGAGTCCTTTCCCAAGCTATCAGGCACTATAGAGAAGGTATTGGAAATGCCGTCCATACAGGCACTATAGGGCAGCTTGGCCACCGAATTGAGCGCAGCTAGAGCGCCTTTAGTCTCGCTGCCGGGCATAGGGTTAGCGCCTGGCGCAAATGGTACTCCGGATTTACGGCCGTCAGGAGTTGCGCCAGTTAGCTTACCGTACATTACATTCGACGTAATGGTAAGCACGGACAGCGTGTGCTCAGCGTTTCTATATGTTTTATACCGTTTCAAGGCCTGGGAGAATTCTTGTACGATTTGCACCGCGATATCGTCTACTCGGGCATCGTCATTACCGTATTTGGGGAAATCACCGTTAATCTCGTAACTCTCAGCTACACCGGCGCTATTCCACTTAGGTCTGACCTGAGCGTGCTTGATGGCGCTGAGGGAGTCAGCCACAATGGATAACCCGGCGACTCCAAAAGCCATCAGCCTGCGCACATCAGTATCGTGCAGCGCCATCTCTAGTGACTCATAGTTGTAGCGATCATGCGAATAATGGATGACATTCATAGCGCCTACATATCTCTGCGCTAGCCAATCCATTAGCTCCACCAATCTTCCCCAAACTTGTTCGTAATCAAGGAACTCGGTTTCGCTAAGTTCCTTAAGGCCCGGGATAATTAGCTCTCCTCCCATGTCATTGGCCTCGTCGCTATCTAGCAGCATGGGTTCTTCCTTACCTCCGTTGATTGCCAGTAGCAATAGTTTTGCTAAATTGGCTCTGGCCCCAAAGAACTGCATATCTTTCCCTAGGCGCATAGCTGAAACGCAGCAAGCAATCCCATAATCGCTGCCAAAATACGGCTTCATCAGCTCGTCATTTTCATATTGGATTGAACTCGTATCGATGGAAATCTGGGCGCAGAATCGCTGCCAGCCTTGCGAAGCAAATGGCGACCACAGCACGGTTAGGTTTGGCTCGGCAGAAGGTCCTAAGTTGCGCAGAGTGTGCAGAAAGCGAAAAGAAGTCTTGGTCACTAGGGACTTATTGGTACTATTTGGGTACTTATCGGTACCAACTAGTGAACCACCAAGCACTAGAGTTACCCAAATTGGGTCACCGGCGAAGATTTGGTTGTATTCAATTGGGCGCAGATGTCTTACCAGTCGCAGCTTGATCACGAAGTCGTCTATTATTTCCTGTACTTGAACTTCGTCCAGTGTGCCAGCCTGCAGCTCTTTCTCCGCATAGATATCGAAAAAAGCATCTAATCTGCCGATTGACATAGCAGCCCCATCTTGCTGTTTCACTGCTGCCAAATAGGCCAGATAAGTCCACTGCACAGCCTCGCGGAAGTTTTCAGCTGGCCTGGTTAAATCACAGCCATAGCTCTTCCCCATCAGCTCTAACTGTTGTAAAGCGCTGACCTGGTCCGCGAGTTCTTGCCTGGTGCGAATGTTTTCTTCTACAGTGCCAGCGCCCGCAGCTGTGGCCACCACGCCCACCCCCGACTTGGCGGTGACTGGCGAGCCAGTGGTCAAAACCTTTTCTAAGTCCGCCTGTTTAGCTGCGATCAGCTGACTAGTGCCAAACAGCGCCATCCGTCTATAGTCACCGATGATTCTGCCTCTAGCGTAGTTATCGGGTAGTCCAGTGATAACGTGTTTGCTGCGTAGGAGCTTATGTTCGGCGCTGTAGGCTGCGAAAACACCGTCGTTGTGGGTTTTATGGTGCTTGCTATAAAAGTCCACCAGCTCTGCTGGCAATTGATAGCCGTAATCTGCAGCCGCCTTTTGTACCACTCTGATGCCGCCATTGGGTTTAATTGCTCTGACTAGCGGTTTATCTGTCTGCAAGCCAACTATCAACTCCTTCTCTTTTTCGATATAACCGGGCCCATGACTGATAATGGTTGATGGGGTTTGGGTATCAACTCCGAGCACGCCAGCAGCTGCCTCCTGCGCGAGCAGCTCTTTGACCTGAGACCAAATTGCTAAAGTCCTAGGAGTCGCGGACGCTAAAAACTCACTGCCACCGTCGTAGACTGTGTAGTTGTTAGCTATAAACTCCTGCACGCTGTCGTAGCCTTGAGTCTGCTTACTGCTGCTGTCCATAGCCTATAGCATAGCACTGCGCAATTAAATCTAATGTGCGCAAGATCACACTGAGCTGCATCTTACCAACTAATCAGTCCTGTTAGCTCGCCACTAAAAAAATGCTATAATCGTGTCGCGGGGCCTTAGCTTAACTGGTTAAAGCACTACTATGGCATAGTAGGGAGTGAGGGTTCGAGTCCCTTAGGCTCCACAAATTCTCAGTTACACCTCAGATCTACTCCACAGATACACTTAGTGGCAAGCCTGCCTTCATTGGCGTCTATCTCGATCCTGACTGGACACTTATCGCAGTTGTACGCAGTTTTCTCGCCGAACCCCTTACCTGCGACGTCCGTCCAATTGGCAACGCCGCCGTTACCGGAAGAAAAGGAGAACATATCGTTGCCAGCACTTGTAACCCCAGTCAAGATAGAGTCTTGTTGCAACCCCTTACCCGCGGCTGCATTAAAACCACAGCCTGCAGCAGCGTAGCCGGACTGGATTCTCAACTGGCGCATATCCATTGCACTCGCATCTAGGGCATGTATTCCCTTACCCGGCAAACCCGCTCCAAATAGATGTTCCGCGTGTGCTTGCGGGGCTTGTACTATCCCCTGTTTTACCTCGGGGCTAAAAGTATCATGTTCCAAGTAATTAAGCAGGAACAGTCTCATGTCAAACTGCTGGTCCGCTATCAGTCCCATGATTTGGTCTAGCTGATGGCGCGCAGCATCTACTTCATCCGAGGCAATGCAATTCAGAGTCCTATCGATTAACTCCAGTCCTTTTTGGGTAATCTGAGGATGCGCGCGAGCTAAGTACTTATCTATCAAGGGTTTTTGACGTTTACTTTGCTCGCCGGCCGCCAGAGATTTCTGCTCACCAAATCTTTTGATCACTGCAAACTGCTCGAGCGTGAGCACACCGGACATGCCGATTACATTCAGTGCCAGCTCTTCCTGGGTATTGTAACTCTGATCTTCAGGCAATTTCTGCCAGAACTCCAGCGCCTTGATATTATCCAACTGCGCCAAGTCAAATCCCAACTCGATATACTCACCAGCACTTAGCTTCGGAAACCAAATCACTTCTACATGCTCTCCTATAAGCTTGCCATACTGGTCTACAACCGGTGTAAAAACAGTGACTTGATCATGTCCCACATACCCTCGATCTCGCACTGCCTTGATATTAATGTCAGGAGTTGGACTAAATTTCACCACTGG
>CALFHW010000109.1 GCA_937876695.1 uncultured bacterium | reverse complement strand
GGGCAGGCGTCAGACCCTATACGTCATCTTGCGATTTCGCAGAGCCCTGTGTTTTTGTTAAACAGTTGCCACCCCCTGGTCTGTGCCCCCACAACCTGCTTGCGCAAGTCATGGGCCTCCTTATCCCGAAGTTACGGAGGTAAATTGCCGAGTTCCTTCAACGTCATTCTCTCAAGCGCCTTGGTATGCTCTACCAGTCCACCTGTGTCGGTTTCGGGTACGGTCTGATGCGGGGGCTATTTCCTGGAACCTCGTCACCGCCCTCCCAATCCAATAAGGGAAAACGATATAAGAGATCCGTCACCACCCACTGGCCCACGAATATTAACGTGGTTCCCATCGACTACGCCTTTCGGCCTCGCCTTAGGGACCGGCTAACCCTGCGGAGATTAACTTTACGCAGGAACCCTTGGACTTTCGGCGACAGAGTCTTTCACTCTGTTTGTCGTTACTCATGTCAGCATTCGCACTTCCGATATCTCCAGGATGCCTCACGGCTGTCCCTTCACAGACTTACGGAACGCTCCGCTACCGCTTGCCCTTGCGGACAAACCCAAAGCTTCGGCTCGCAGCTTGAGCCCCGTTACATCTTCGGCGCAGAAACCCTTGTTTAGACCAGTGAGCTGTTACGCTTTCTTTAAAGGATGGCTGCTTCTAAGCCAACCTCCTGGTTGTTTTGGGATTTCCACATCCTTTCCCACTTAGCTGCGAATTGGGGGCCTTAGCTGTTGGTCTGGGTTGTTTCCCTCTCCACGACGGACGTTAGCACCCGCCGTGTGTCTCCCGCGCAGTACTTCCAGGTATTCGGAGTTTGGTTAGGTTTGGTAAGACGGTAATCCCCCTAGCCCATCCAGTGCTCTACCCCCTGGAGTATTCACGCGAGGCTCTACCTAAATAGATTTCGCGGAGAACCAGCTATTTCCCGGTTTGGTTGGCCTTTCACCCCTAACCACAAGTCATCCGAGTCTTTTTCAACAGACACCCGTTCGGTCCTCCAGTGCATGTTACTGCACCTTCAACCTGCTCATGGCTAGATCACCGGGTTTCGGGTCTAAAGCAACGAACTGAACGCCCTGTTCAGACTCGCTTTCGCTGC
>CALFHW010000108.1 GCA_937876695.1 uncultured bacterium | reverse complement strand
GGATTACCCCACTCGTTCGAGAGTACGGATCGATTGGAGCCAGCGGAGATTTAGCTAGGCGCAAACTCTACCCTGCACTCAAGAATCTCTTTGGCAAAGATAATTTCCCTAGTAAAATCACCGGCATTTCCAGAAAAGATTGGGATAACGCTGCCTATAGACAGCTAGTTGAAACTGCGTGTAATGGCGCTGAGGCTGATTTCTTAGAGAATTTCGAATTCGTGAGCGCAGACTTCTCGGTTGTAGAGAGTCTAGCCGGCCTCAAACAGGTTTGTGATGCCGCTCTAGCAGCAGGTGAGAAGCTGATATTTTATTATGCGGTAGAGCCAAATAAATTTGGCACTCTGACAACTAGTTTAGCTGATGCTGGCATACTCACTCATGCGAAAGCTGCTAGCAATATCCAGTTAGTTATCGAAAAGCCTTTCGGAACTGACTACGCCAGTGCTGAAATGCTGTTTTCTTTACTACACAGCTATCTGCCAACTGAAAACATATTTCTAACCGATCACGTTCTCAATCAGGAAGGCCTGTTAGATTTAATCGAGCTAAAGCGCTACAACCCTATCTTGAGTTCTTGGTTAACGAACAAGTTTATTACCCAGATACAGATTACCTATTCTGAGAAGATTGGAATTGAGGGCAGAGGTAGCTTTTATGAAGGGACCGGCGCAATTAAAGATATGTTCCAGAGCCATTTATGTGAGCTAGTTAGCTTAATTCTTGCTGATTCCAATGACAGCGGGGGGAAAGGGAGAACGGCTGTGTTGAAAAGTCTCACAGTTGAGCAAGCCCAGATCGCCCAGTACCGTGGTTATAGAGAAGAAGAAAACGTCTCACCAGACTCAAAAGTGGAAACCTACCTGGCAGGACAATTACTCAGTGATCTGCCTGAATGGAAGGGAGTGCCAATCCTACTACGTGTAGGTAAAAAGCTCACTGAGAAGTTCATCGACGTGCACTTCATTGCTGGGAAAAATGTACTGACCATCAGATTGGTTCCTAATTCAGGTATAAACTTACGCCTTTGGAAAGGTGATGGTCCCGATGAGGATAGTTCGCCTGATCCGGTCGATTTGAGCTATTGTTATCGTCCCGGACAAATTCCCGACCCTTATACCCAGGTTCTATCTAAGGCATTTGCAGGCGAGAAAGAGCTGTTTGTAACTATGGATGAGGTACTAACTAGTTGGAAGCTAAGCCAGAGTTTTAGTGAACTTGCCCGTCAGAACCTCCAGCAAGCGGGTGGCCAGTTAGCGATTTATGAACCAGGAACAGTCGGGCCCGAAGCTGCAGCTCAAATACCACAGAAATATGGTACAAATTGGATAGAAGAAGACTATTTTAAGTTTTGCAGAATGTAATTATGCAGAGCAATCTACTGATCACAACTGATCACCGCGGTAAGTTGCTAGTAGGAGGTCTTATCGCTAAGCTTAGTGAGAGATCTGCAGGAGGAAATTTGAAGATACAGGATTTGGATGGCGGCGATATAGCCAGTGATGATTACCCGCTGCAGGCATCCAAATTAGCCCGGAAGATGCAGGCTCCCCCAGCAGATTTCGACAGCCGCGATGGGCAGGATATGCAAAACCTAGGTATTCTAATCTGCGGCAGCGGTCTAGGTATTTTGATGGCCGCCAATAAGCACCGAGATATTCGTGCTAGTTTATATCTTCCTGGAATCGACTACAAACTCGAGAGAGCAGAGCATAATTCCAATGTGCTAGTGATCGCCGCAGATAATTTCTCGGCCGCCAAAGAGCACGCTGACGAATTTGACAAGCAACTTGAGAAATTAGTGTCGAATATTATGGATTGGGTAAGCGGGGATCACAGCAGTGCTACCCCCAGATACAAACGCAGAGTAAAACAGCTAAAGCTAATTGAACTCACCCAGAATTCTGGTTATCCCTTGATTGTGCCAGCTGTTCTCACCGCTGACGAGCAGGTATTTAGAAGTGTTATATCTACGCAAAGAACAGATACACCTCTACTGAACTTCGATTTTATCGACGGGAGTCTAGTGTCTGGACAGACAATAAGCATAGAAGCCGCGCTACCTGAATTACAGCGTTACCAAGGGCTTATTAGTATTCATTCCATGAACAGGGAGGTAGAAGCCGGGGCCGCACTGGTTGCTAACCTGCCAAATCTAGTCTACTTTTACATCCAGGTAGAAGCTGGTCTGGAACAGTGCCAGAAGATTGCCGATACGGAGTATAGTTTTTTACCAGTACTAAGCATTAATGCTGCCACTGAGCTGACCGAAGAAATTATTACGCTCGCAAACAAGTTCCAAGCGGTGCAATTCATGACGGTCGATGCTGGCGCGCAAGGCAGAGCATTCTTGCCTGACTGCCTAGATAAAATCACGCAGCTCAGAAGTGCCGGTTTCGGCGGAGAAATTCACCTTGATGGCGGCATAAATAGCGAAAACATTGAACTAATAAAAACATTTACACCTGAAGTTTGCAATGTTGGATCTGGGTATAGCACCTTGGTGAGGATTAACAAGACTTAGGGAAACCGATGAATACAAATGTGCTTACAAATCAGGAGGCATTATCGCTAGAAATTCTGGCAACTAAGTTGCGTATTGACGTGCTAGAGATGCTGATAGATAGAGGAAATGGACACGCTGCGGGGCCACTTGGGCTCGCAGATATCTTTGGCTATTTCTACAAGATGCATCTGAAACATCCACAAGACCGCTCAAAACTTGAAATTAATAGGGAGACCCAAGGCGATGCTGATTACTTTCTAGTCTCCAATGGACACGTCTGCCCGATTTGGTATGCTGCCCTCATGGAGACAGGCTATCTGGATCGCTCAGAGCTAGTAAGCTTTCGTAGACTCGGCAGCAGACTTCAAGGGCATCCTCTTAGAGGCGTTACTCCAGGAGTATTCAATAGCAGCGGCCCTCTTGGGCATGGCCAGTCTCAGGCTATTGGCGCGGCACTTGGCTTGAAGCTCGACGGTCTTGCTAATCAAGTATATTGCGTCGTCAGCGATGGCGAGCAGCAAGAAGGCGCCGTCTGGGAAGCTGCCATGACCGCTGCCAAATACCAACTAGGGAATCTGACCTTCATTCTAGATAGGAATGGCATTCAAATAGACGGAAATGTTGAGGACATCATGCCACTGACAGAGATTGCACAAGCCTATGAGGCCTTTGGCTGGGAAGTGGTTTCAATCGATGGACATAATTTCCGGGAGATTAAAGCTGCCCTCGATAAGAGTAGAAATGCAAGTCGCGTTAAACCGCTGTTAATAATTGCCAATACCATCAGCGGCAAAGGTGCCTCTGAGATGGAAGGTAAATTCGAGTTTCATGATTGGCGGGGTGATAATGAACTGGCAAATCGAGCTAAACAGGAACTAGAAAATAAATTAGTAGAATTGGAAGGGAAGAAAAATGTCTGATTTTGAATTGAATAGGAAATTTTTGCGCGAGCAGGAAGTAGCTGGCGTTTCAACTCGTGAGGCCTTTGGACAAGAGATTGTTAGACTAGCCGAAGGAAATGAAGACATAGTGGTGGTGAATGCTGACCTTGTAAACTCTTTGAAACTAGGGGAATTTGCTAAGAAATTTCCCCAAAGACTTGTTCAAGTTGGAGTAGCCGAACAAAATATGGCTGGGGTAGCGTTGGGCCTAGCAAACTATGGAAAAATTCCATTCATCACTTCGTTTGCTGCGTTTTCACCAGGGCTTAACTGGAGCCAGCTCAGGCTGGCAGCACAAAGTAATGCCAATATTAAGGTCATCTCCTCTCACTACGGGCTGAATATCGGCGAAGATGGGGCCTCTGCACAAATGCTCGAAGATCTGGCCATAATGCGTGTTCTGCCGAATTTAGAAGTGATCACACCTGCAGATAGCATTCAAACTAAACAAGCTCTAGCCTACGCTGCCAGTAAGAAAGGCCCTGTATACATCAGATTAACCCGGGAAGCCTATCCGGTGATCTACAATGACGATTATAATTTTACCCCAGGAGCTGCCGACCTACTCACTACTGGCAGCTCAGCAACTTTAGTGGCAACTGGCACTATGGTGGGCACCGCTATTAGCATCGCCAAAACCCTTGCTGCTAGGGGTAAAAGTATGGAAGTTATCAATGCACATACTGTAAAACCGCTGGATGCAGATACGATTATCAGCTCGCTCCAAAAAACCAGCAGGCTGATCACACTCGAAGAACATCAGCTAGCTGCCGGTATGGGCTCAGCTGTGCTAGAAGCTATCACCGGCAAAGTCAAACTTGATAGCTACCTAGCAATTGGCTGCGAAGATAGATTTGGGCAGAGCGGCAGCAAAGACGAACTGCTCGCGCACTACGGGCTAGACGAACAGTCTATCTTACGCAAGATTACTGAATTTCTCTAAAAACGATTACTTGACGCTAGTTTTGATCAGCTCTACAAGTCTGTCGTACTCGTTGCCCATTTTGCGCATACCGATTACACCGCCCATCATTGAAGCGCTTTTATTCTTGCTAAGTGTCAGGACTACTTTGCCTTCTTGCTCCTTAACGCTAAAACTGAACTCAAATCTCTTAGCAAAAGCGCCTAAAAACATGAGCATTACGGCGTTTCCTAGTCCATAAACTCCCTCGATATCGCTACCTCTCTCTAGCTTATATTTCTGCTCTGTCATGGTTTTCTTAAACATCTCTGCCACAGCTGCGATACTACTATCTGCAATATGGAACTCGTGTGCTGCTTTGTCATTTAAACTTTTGTCCGCTGTCAATTTCATTATCTTTAACTACAATAAATTAAAATACACCCAACAAATATATCATGCCGACGGAGAGATTTGAACTCTCATGCACGTAGTGCACTGCGCTCTGAACACAGCGTGTCTACCAATTTCACCACGTCGGCATCATTTCAATTAGCATACACTATATCAGATAACCACTCCTACTAGGAAAACAACTGTTGTGATAACTACCGCTGCAACCAGACTATCAATTACCATTTTCATAATAAATGCACGCTGTTGCTGTTTCTCACTACCTAACACTCGCTCGACTTTGCCGCCCTGGTCGTTACGAATCCCTGCAATTGCGAAGGCCACACAGAAACGTCTACGAGCCTGTAGATAATTAATAACCGTCAGAAATGCAAACAAAAAGACAGCCGCGATCAAGACCCCACCAAAGTATAGATAGAGTGGAATTAATAGTAGCAATGTAAGTCCGCTGGCAACCGCCAATGCTCTCCTCCTAGCAATTTCTACATGGTCGATGTTACAAGTAGCTGCCATAATTATTAGTTAACTAACTGATATTTTTCGTCTGTATGTCCCACAGTTTACTATACTCCTTGCTGTTCTTGAGTAGCTCGCCATGGGTTCCTTGTTCCAGGATATC
>CALFHW010000107.1 GCA_937876695.1 uncultured bacterium | reverse complement strand
TGAGGTCGTACTCTGCTAGTTCTATTCCGTCTTGGCAGCTAGCGAATTTCTCTAACCTTTCTTTACTAGCTGGGGAGATGTTGCCACCAGCAAATACGAAGCAATAACCTTGTCCGCCGTGCCTACCCACCCTACCGCGTAGCTGATGAAGTTGCGCTAGGCCAAATGAAGCTCCTGATTCAATGAACATCACATTCGCAGCCGGGACGTCTATACCAACTTCCACCACAGTAGTAGACACGAGAATCTGGTACTTGCCAGCCGCAAAATCTGCCAAAATTTTATTTTTACGCTCAGCTGGCAGCTTGCCGTGCAAGGCAGCGACTTTTATCCCAGGCATAGCTGCTTTTAGGGCTTTGGCGGTAGCAGTCACTGTTGCTTTCTCGTCTCCAGGGATCAGCACCTTGGTATCTTCTACCTCGATTTCTTTATCAATTAATGGACAGATCCAATAGACCAGCTGGTCTGCGCTAATCTTCTCTTGCACCCAGCTGATGCTGCTGGCGCGCTTTTGTTCTGAGATGATGTAGGTGAGTTTTGGCAGCACGCCAGGCCTTTGGGCGCCGATTGAGCTCACTTGCATGTCACCAAATAGTGATAGAGCTAGTGTGCGCGGTATGGGAGTGGCAGTGAGCGAGAGAAAATGAGGACTAGCAGAGGCAATTTGCGAGATTTGCTCGCGCTGTTTAACCCCAAATCTATGCTCTTCATCTACCACCACCAGTCCCAAATCTTGCTTTAGGTCAGGGATAAGGTTTTGATAGCGGTGCAGCAAGGCCTGGGTACCGATGAAGAGCTTGGCTTTATGTTTCACTGGGGTTTTTATTGGTTTGATGTCCAGTGAGGTCTTGCCTGTTTCAGTTTGCGCAGTTACTAATTCAACCGGACTATCCTGCCCTGAAATGTCGTAGATTTTGCTAAATGAATTGAAGTGCTGTTGAGCCAGAACGCCTGTGGGCGCCATTATCATGGCGCTGCGTCCGCTCAGGAGGCTCAAGTGCGCTGCAAATCCAGCAACTGCAGTTTTACCGCTACCCACATCGCCTTGCAGGAGTCTGTAAGTTTGTCCCGCTAACATATCGGTCCAGATCTGCTCGCAGGCTTTTGTCTGGTCAGAAGTAGGCTCAAAACCCCACAGTCGCCAGTAATCCGCCATCAGCTTGTCAAAACCTACTTCTGCTAGCTGCTGGCTGAGCCTAAAATTACTGCTGGGTTTAGGCCTAGAGAGCAGTATGAGTTGAATCTCTAGGATCTCTGAGAGGGCCATGCGCGAACTCGCCAACTCCAGATGCTCAAAGCTACTGGGGAAATGCAGCTCAGGTAAAACTTCTTTGAGCAGTTGGTAGCCCTCTGAATTGAACGAGTCCAAACTATCGCTGATAGTAAACAAATCTAGATTATCTAGAGCCTGCTTGATGAGACGGCGGTAGAGCTTAGGAGAGATACCTTTACTCAGCGAGTAGACAGGCACGATCCGCCCGGTATGCAGTCTTTGCTTGCCGGGGATGACTCTCTCGTAGGTGGGGCTAGATAGCTGCAATACGCCTTTTTTGTCAGCTTTGAGCTTGCCGGCAAAAGCATACTCCATACCAGGGATGAGGTTGGTAGCGGTAAAAGGCATATTGAACCAGGTGGCTGTGATTTTACCACTCTCGTCTTCCAAAACAGCCTGCTGCATGCTGCGTCCGCCTCGTCCGCGTAAAAATATATTTTTAACGCGGACTACAGTTGCCTTGATGGATCTCACCGCGCCTTTTGTTTCTTCCTCTCCTTCTCCACCAAACTCTTCCAGCTCGGCGGCTTTAGTAATAGTTATCTCCTGAGTGTAATCCAGATATTTGCGCGGGAACTTGAGCAATAGCTCCTCTACAGAAAAGATCTCTAGATTCTCGAGTGCTTGTGCGAATTTATCCCCTACTCCTTTGAGAGCGGTAATTGCGGTATTTGAATTCACTATTAGGCTCCCCACTCAAGTTAGTAGGTCAGAATTGGCAATAAAAATGGCACCACAAAGGTAGCAATTATCACTATGGCTACCAGGCTAATCCACATTACTTTAACTACATTTATTTTGCGCAGCTGCTTGAGTCTAATTTTTAAGTCACTTGAGAGTTTCATCTATGTTTAGTCTATATTTCTTTTAATCTACAATTTCAAACCAATTTCGTTTACCTACTTTAATAATATCACCAACTGCTAACTCGATACTATCATCGATTAGGCATTTCTGGCTATTAACCTCAACTCCGCCCTGTTTGATTAGCTGCTTAGCGCTGCCTTTGGAGCTCTCCATAAGGCTGGAGATGATATTGGTGGGGTCAGTGGCATCTCCTGCGCGCAGCAAGGCTGCATTTACGAGTTTCAACGAGATCTTGGTGCGCTGGGTGCTGACCTGGCGGTTTTGGACTGTATCTTGGAAGTACTGCTCCGCCTCGGTAGCCGCAGCGCTGCCTCTGACTAGTTCTACGATCCTGAAAGCCAAAAGCTTCTTATACTGCATAGGGTTTTCGCCTTTTTTGAGGATTGTTGCAATCTCTTCCAGTTCACTTTCGTGCGTATCGGTAAGTAGCTCTAATCCTTCTAATATATGCTCGTCCTTGTAGGACATAGCTTTGCCGTACATATCTTGCGCGCTGTCAGCTAGGTTGATGCCGTTGCCTTTAGTTTTGCTCATGGTCAAGGCGTCTGGAGCTGGCATAAGTCTGTGAGCACGTACATATTTGTCTTTGCCCAAGTAGCTGCGGACTAGATCCCTGCCAACCATCATGTTGAAAATCTGATCTGTCCCACCTAACTCTAGATCAACCTTCATAGCTACGCTGTCATAACCTTGCATTAAAGGGTAAATCAGCTCCTGCAACTGTAGGGGCTTATTCTCACCTAGTCTTTTTTGAAACAACTCTCGCTCGAGCATTTGCTGAACTGTCATTTTGGACATTAGGCCGATGAGATCATTGAGTTTTAATTGTGACAGCCACTGGTGGTTGCTAGCGAACTCAACTGGATTATCTTTATCTTCGAAATCGATAAGCATGCCTGCCTGCTCTTTCCAGCCGGCCATATTAGTGGCGATCTCTTCTTGGGTCAGAAGTTTGCGAGTGCTGTCTTTGTCAGGATCTCCTACTAGGGCAGTATAATCACCGACTAAGAATACAACTTTATGACCTAGCTTTTGCAATAACGCTAGGCTACGAATACCCATAGCATGGCCAACATGCAGATATGGGCCAGTAGGGTCAAAACCCATGTAGGCAGTGAGCCTTTCCCCGCTCAGGAGCTTACTTCTCAGACCATCTACGTCAGGTAGAATTTTATCTACCCCGCGAGTTAAGAATTTGTCGATAAGTTTTGCGTCGGTGTTGATGCTCATCTCTGGATTTTAGCAGTTTTTGCTTTGGCCTCAAATTTCCCGCGCCTAAATCTTCTGATTGCGAGAATTAGCGTAGTTGTAAAAGCAGTCAGGAGTAGCGCAGTGATGCCTAGGAACTCCAGAGGGAGAGAAAGCACTTCCTGGGTTGTCACTAGGCTGCGGCCATCCACCTGGAGCGTCTGCTGAAAGTTATGATAACCGAGCCGCTGCCAGAAAGGGCGGTTATCCACTATCCTCGATTCAACCCGCGCGCTGGTTTTGGGCAATAATTGGCTGGGAAGTTTGCTAGTTAGTGCAGAATTATCGATTCGCTTTTCCCCAAAGTACATTGTCACCTCTGCACTGGGGCGAATTGCCCGATCACTTTCGTTTTCAATCTGGCTGCTGATATCAAACACATTGCCGATGTTGATCCCAGCGATTCTAGTAATTGGTAGAGCTTCAATTCCATTGCCTAGCTGGGTTATTTGTGACTCAGTTAATTTACTGGGTACAATGCTGCTGATGAGTTGACCCGAGACGCCGACGCTGGTTTCTTGTAGACCATTTTGCCTGACTGCCGTGCCTAGGAAAAACCCGTCGTATTCTTTTTTGAAATTGATTGTTACGGTAGATTTCTGATCGACTTCCAGGCTTAGCCTAGGTGTCTGGATGCCTAGATACTCGGATAGTGCTCCGCTATTTTGCACCGTGGCATCACTAGCCAGTATCAGTTTATTGTCACTGCTATTTACTGTCAGTAGTACTGGAGTTAGTTCCAAATCGACTTTTTTGCCCGTCAGGTTCTGCAGTGTCAGCAGGTAACTACCCCCGGGTTCAATATTTATAAGTGCAGGTGAAATTAAAATTCCGTTGGCCATGACTTAGAAGTTCCCAATCATAGTAAATGTGACTAAATCAGAATAGTTTCCTGGTGCAGTTGCGGGGGTTGATTTGGCTTTGACCTGTAAACCAGCCCTGCCGCCAGTTAATGGCCCTCGATTTGTGCTCAGCTCGTCAGTAAAAAGTATCAATGTGTCGCTAGTAGATAGTCCACCCACTTGGTCGGCTCCAGCTGTATTGTAAGTAGCTGCTCTCTGCAGCGGGCCTAGTGCTGTCTGGGTAGTCGATGAAGTCTTCAGTCCGTAACCGCTAGCGGCTACTGCCAAATCAGCGCTGGCTGAAGCGATAATACCAGGTGTCTCTAGTAGGCCATTGTTTAGGTCGCGCACATAGGTATTCATGCCGCCAGCTGCGTTTGTGCCTAGATCTAACCAGATCTGGTTGGTGGCGGTAATCACCGTGCTTGGTGTGAGAGTCCCTAAGTTGATTACATGGGGGCCCACGGTGCTGGCAGCGCTAGTGGTGCCGATGTCTAAGTCCATTATCAAGCTGGGATTTTCAGTTTGTAGGGTCAGCGTGGGGCTGAATTGAGTCTCGGTAAAGTCTCCGCTTAATGCTCGGGCGCTGACTAGATACTGAGTGGCAGCAGTCAGGCCGAATATATTGCTGCTCTGCAAATCTGCATTCCAGTTCCCATCTCCGCTGTCATCACAAGCGGTGTCATTTGGGTCTCTGCCTTGTAACTCGCAAATTGTCATGTAATCACTGATGTCGTACGTGGTGGCTACTGAATGATCGCTTTGTAGGTAATAGGTAATGCTGGAAGTCTGGTTTACTAACCTGACTAGATAAAGCGTGTCATTGGGGTTGCCTTGGCGGTCGATCTCCACTTTACCTCTGTCATAACAACCTGGAGTGCCGCATTCTCCATCCATGCCGGCAGCATTTGGCAGATGTAAACACGTACTAGCTGCCAGGTTAGTATTTCCCTCAGCGCATGTCAGTAGTGGCACATTGGCCATGATACCGCTAGGAAAACCCGATCCAATGGCGTAACTGCCGCTCTCCAGACGTGCATCAGAAGTAGGATTACCCGTGCTGCCTAGCAGAGAGAAATTAGCTGAATCCCCTGCTCCGCCTCCGCTATCAACTGTGGGGTCTAGTAGCCGATAGTTAGTGGAATCTAGTTGCTGGTTCTGAGCCTTTATGGTATCTAGGCCGTTCACAGCGTAGGCCCCTATCAACACAACGCTCGATACAATAACCACTCCAATGAATCTATTTAATCCCATGCTTAATCCTAGCTGGTTTACATTCGCAGTGCAAGTTGCCAAACGAAGTTAACAATCTATGGCTACAGATGTTTACCTATGGGCGTTTGCCCTCTGGGATGTTAAAATGTACTCGCCAATCGATTTGAATTACGGCAAAACCTGGAGAGGTGGTCGAGTGGTTGAAGGCACCGGTCTTGAAAACCGGCGAACCGGCAACGGTTTCGTGGGTTCGAATCCCACCCTCTCCGCCATATAAGTTATCAATCAACATAAAACATTCGTTTCCTTGCTACAATTCATTATGAAGACAGACAAGATCAATGTGGTTAAAGTAGGCGTAGGAGTTTATATAGTTCGAGACGGCAAAGTGTTATTTGGCAAGCGCAAGGGTGCTCATGCTGCCAGCACTTGGGCTGTGCCTGGAGGGCATCTGGAGTTTGGCGAAAGCTGGGAAGAGTGCGCCTACAGAGAAGTTGCGGAAGAAGCTGGCATAGAGATAAATAACGTTCGCTACGGATTTGTAACCAATGATATTTTCAAGGCAGATAATAAGCACTACATCACAATTGCTATGGTTGCTGACTATGTATCGGGTGAGGCAAAGGTATTAGAACCCGA
>CALFHW010000106.1 GCA_937876695.1 uncultured bacterium | reverse complement strand
CAACACAATTGCGTCAGATCAAATTATAGATAAATATTTATTGCCAAGAGAACTGACTCCAGGCGCCATAGTAATGATGCAAGAATCTGATGGCACCCCAATTAATTTCTCGGTGCTAGGCAAGATCCAAGAGACACCGGGTAGGAATCGTTCAGAATTGAACAACCAAGATTTATTCCAAATCGACCCCAATTCGATAGTTAAGTCTAAAGATATTTCACCGGATCATATTTTTACATTGGCTCTTTCTACCTATTATGAGGCAATGAAGACACGGAAAGATGTACAACTTGCTATGTACATTGAAGATACTATATTGATTAATCCTCTCACTAATACTCAGCTACCAATACAAGTTACGAAGTTTGCAGTAATTTATAGTTCCAAAACCTCAGACAATACAAGTAGAGTAATAATTGTACCTGGTTCCGCACCAACCCCGATGACTATCATCTCTAGGTGGTAGAGGTAAGCTGAGATTTATCTTGAAGACCTTGCACGACGGAGCTAGCTAATTTCCTTAGTTAGAAATATAGTTGGAATGCCGTCGCTATCGCCAGTGCGGCCATTCTCTGCAAATCCATATTTCTTATAGAAGTTGATAGCTCTGCCATTATAGGAAGCCACTTCTACTTCGATGTTTTTGGAGTTTCCTAGCCACTCAAGTGCCGGCTCCATTAACTTACTCCCAACCTGTTGGCCGTGGTATTCAGGTAGTACGTATATTGCTCCAATGGCATTGTGTTCCTCGCCTTTGCTAGCGACAGCGTAGCCAATCACTTTCTCGCCAGCTGTTGCCACCCAGGAGAGCAGATTGTCATTCGCTAACATATCTTGAAAGCTTTTTACTTTTTCAGGGCTTAGATTGTCAGCAACTCTTCTCTTAATTTGCTCTACGGTTATCCCAAGGCTGTCGTTGGGGTAGGTAGCAATCCAAGTATCCTGTTGTACTTGCCTAATGGCTCTTGCATCTTCTGGTTTGGCAATTCTAACTTGTATATTTGACATGTTATAAATTTTAAAACTCCACCTCATCCAGATCCACGGGGACTGTCACTTCCCCAGAAAAAACGCTGGAGGCTTCGCGGGCGTACTCGACTTTTCTGGTCTCTAAAGTATCATCTTCCATATGGATCAGTGCCAGGTGCTTCACACCTAACTCCTGGGCCTTGGCTGCAGACTCTTTGACGGTGCTGTGGTTCTTGCCATGTGGATCGTACTGCGCTTCATCTTTAGACAGACAAAACGCCTCTAACAATAGCATATCCACGCTTCTCAACGCGTCCTCATAGCTCTGATATATTGGCTCATCCCCTGGATAGACCAGTTTGTAGCCATCTGGAAAAGTCACCTTCACACCTAGCATTGGCACTTTCTTGCCTGTATCTATGAATTCTAACTCCCAGTCATTTAACTGAACTTTTTGCCCACCTTCCACCACAACTATGTTTAGATTGCTCTGAGCGAGCTCCCAATGCTTCTTGGCAACGAAAGTAAACAGCGACTCAATAGCGCTGAGAGTCTCGCTGTTGCAGTAGAGATTAACTTTTTGATCAGTTTTGCTGAGCAGGCGCATCAAGGGCACTATCCCTAGAATGTGATCGCTGTCGTGATGAGTTATGAAGATATTCGTCAAATCGTTGCGTCCGATATTTGCCGAATGGAGCCTAGCGATGATTTCATACCCACCCGCACAATCCATTAGCAGCTTACTACTGCCGTCACTCAAGAAAAAGGCGCTGCCTGCAGATCTTTTTGGCATCCCATGTCCAGTTCCTAAAAAAGTCAGTTTACGCATTGTTGTTTAGTATCCGATATCTTATATGACTAACTAGTTCGCTGCCGCCTGTGCTAATGACTTCCATGCGCAGCTTGGGTACGCCTTCAAATAACCTCTGGCCAGAGCCGACCGTCACTGGCGCGATATGCAGCCAAAGTTCATCGATTAGCCCGGCGGCTAAGTATTGATTGACTACATTTGCACCTCCCGCGATCGCCACTGGCTTTTCACCTGCGGCAAATTGCGCCTTCTCCAATGCTGAATGAATTCCATCGGTGACAAAAGTAAAAGTGGTTCCACCTTGCATTTCGATTTGCTTTCTAGGCTTATGAGTTAGCACAAACACAGGCGCGTGATATGGTGGGTTATCTCCCCACCAACCTCGCCAAGTTTCGTCATAGCTCTCGCCCTTGGGACCATACATGTTGCGGCCCATGATGTAGGCGCCAGCAGTTGCATTAAGATGATTAATCTCAGCTCGGTGTTTATCAGACTCCTCAAACATCCAGCGATGCAATAAATTTGTGGGCATATCGCCAAAAGGTTTCTCCTCAGTCATGTTTGAGCCAGCTACGTAGCCATCAATTGACATTGAAATCCCGCATATTACTTTGCCCATAGTTCTATACCCCTATTTTTTCTTAGCTTCGATATTAAGTGCAATTGCACTGCGAACGAGCTCCTTAAATGCCGCTTCATCTAGCTCGTCTTCTTCACGAATTACCATAGCCCTGTATGTGTTTATAAGGCCTTTGGGGTCAGTGGTTTTGAGCAAATTGCCTTTGGTAAATCCCAATCTAAGGTGCTGCTTGTAGGTCTCTCCAGTTGAAATCATTCCATGGTGGTACCATACAAATACTCCATCAGGATTGGTAGCGGTTTTATATTTTTTTTCTTCGGTTATTTCAGGATCTACCTCTTTTATAAGGCTGCGAATCCTAGACATTCTCACTTCTCGCCAATCTGATGCATTTTTTTTTGTATCTCCCATATTATTGCTAATTCTTATTTTTTAGATTTCTTACTAAGAATCCCTTGAATTGAAGGACTTACCGCCTTGTCTTTTCTATGGATACAGCCAATCCAACAGCAGGGCCTACGCATTCCTTCATTCAATTCAGAACAAACTCTGGCTACATGATCGTCCCTAGTCTCCTGTTTCTTTACTGAGACAACCCAGCAGATCCATTCATTGCGGGCTAGGGGAGTGAGGCTTTCCCAAGCAGCGAGGGCTTTAGTATCAGAAGTCAAAGCCTTGCGCAGATCTGCCTCGAGAGGGTGAACAGTACCTGCAGAAATTTTGTCAGCCATATGACATTTTAGCAAATTTTTTGTTAATTCTATCATGGCGGCAAACATAGTTGGGATGATGATACAATATGACTTAATGGACAAAACATCTGAAAAATACAAATCTGTCTCAGACTTTATTGCTTCGCTCGATGAGCAAACTGCCGAGGATACGCAGGTACTGCAAGAAATGATGCAGACAATAAGCAGCCATGAGGCAAAGCTGTGGAATGTTGGCACTATTGGTTTTGACACATACCATTACAAATACGACAGCGGGCGCGAAGGTGACGCTCTGGTCATTGGCTTTTATCCAAGAAAAGGAAAGATTACAGTTTATCTAATGGACGGCACTGCAGGTTACAAAGAATTATTATCTAAGTTAGGTAACCATACTCTTACTGGGTATTGCATCTATATCAAGCGACTTAGTGATATACAGCTGTCAGTGCTTGAACAAATTCTGCAGCAGTCTTACAACTACATAAAGTCGGAGTCCCAAAATGGACCTATTGACCGAATATTGTGGAAATCTGCTAAAGATTAGACAGCAGTGCTTTCATGGTGCATTATTAGTCGGAATCCAATTGTAATATCTGTGTATAATAATTGCAGATGAAAAAACGAGAAGATTTAATCGAAAAGCTCACTCCAATCCTAAATAATAGAGAAAAGCTGGAAAAGTTTATTATTGAAAATTCTAATCTCCCAGGTCCGAGAGGCAATTTAGAATTAGCTTTTGCACTCTCCGAAATCTATGACGACTTTGATACTCTGCGAGATTGGCTAAATATCACCGAAGAGCAAGCAGATGTGAATAATCCGAAATCGTTTTTAGCCTTCTGCGCAGCCGTTTGTCTAGGTAAGATTTATACCAAGACCAAAGACAAGAGTATTATCACCCTTTTGAAAAAATCAGCCAATGATGGCAGATGGCGAATGAGAGAGGCAGTCGCTTTTGGATTCCAGATTATTGGGGAGAATGATTTTAATGAGCTAAAAACCATATTTTCGGACTGGATTAAGAAATCCAATAATCTTGAAAAAAGAGCCATATTGGTTTCACTGGCCCATCCACCTTTCCTTAATCAGGACAATGTAAAATTTTGTTTGGTGATAACAGATATTGTCTTAAACCAAATGGATAGAGAAAATGATTTTGAAGTTTTGAAAAAAGGATTGGACTTTACCATTAGTGTCTATGCTGCAGCAAATCCTGATATTGGTTTCAGCTTTATCAAAAAATGGCTCGGTAAAGATAAAGTCATTGATAAAATATTAAGAGAAAATCTAAAGAAAGCTCGTCTCGCTAGAAAAAATCCGGTAATAGTAAAAGACCTTCTAATTGAGTAGCATTTTGCCTAAAAAGCGCTTATAACTATCCAGATTCTTTATATAATCCTTCGCCCTCTCGGAACACCTAGAGAATTTATACTCAACCTGCTTTTTCGCCCCTTCTAAACCTTTATACCCAATGTAAAAGTCTAAGTTATTGTCAAAGAAAGAGATACTATCTGCGTCTCTGAGTACGTCAGCAACCTCTGAACCGCCTACTTCGTGAAGCCTAACCAGCTCCTGGATTTCTTTAATTACATCTTCCTCTAGCTTAAACTCACGTAGCAACTCTCCGAGCATTTCTGCTCCTTTCTCGCTGTGCAATCTTTTGTATTCGCTGTGGTCAGCAAAGTCTTCGCTTCTATACCTATCTTGCCTACTTCTTTCAATATCGTGCCCAAGAGCTGCGATCTGTAGGGCTAAAGATGCCCTAGGATTGATCTTCAAAACCCATTCGAGAGTATTTTCAGCGTGTTCCGCTTCGAGATCTAAATCGGAGTTAGATAGAATCCGCAATATTTCATACTTAATCTTTTCTAGCATACTATATTGTTTATTATTTCTTTTCCTTCATTACATCGATGCTTGCTTTAACTAGTTTTTTTATCAGCATAACAGGTAGTTCTTTGTCTAAGGGGAAGCTGACAATTGATGCTGTCACTTTGTAACCTTTAAGTTCTGCAGCATGATCTTTAATGACTGGGGGGATCACATGCAAGCGAATATAGTTATTACTTATGCTAAACCAGGCAAACATCCCATTGTATGCATACCCCGGGTAAGAGAACCCAGGTATCTGAAAGTAACTAGTAGTCTCTATAGCTCCAGGGGCTACTTGCTGAATGGTAGTTCTCATTGTGGTTAGTTTCTGTTGAACTTCTGCTGGATAGCTTGAAATATATTCATCGACACCGCCGGGTACTATTGGATCTCTTAACTTCATAATTTCCCTATTTTAAC
>CALFHW010000105.1 GCA_937876695.1 uncultured bacterium | reverse complement strand
CGGCTTCGCAGAGCCCTGTGTTTTTAATAAACAGTCGCCACCCCCTGGCTTGTGCCCCCACCCAAAGCTTGCGCTCTGAATGGGCCCTCTTCTCCCGAAGTTACGAGGGTAATTTGCCTAGTTCCTTCGATACAGTTCTCTCAAGCGCCTGAGTATGCTCAACCAGCCCACCTGTGTCGGTTTAGGGTACGGTCTATAATGGAGAGGCTATTTCCTGGAACCCGCACCCCCGCCCGCCCAATCCGATAAGGGCGAACAAAAGATTGGATCCGTCACTCATCTCCAGGCCCACGACTATTAACGTGGTTCCCATCGCCTACGCCTTTCGGCCTCGGCTTAGGGGCCGGCTAACCCTGCGCAGATTAACTTTACGCAGGAACCCTTGGGCTTACGGCGAGAGGGTCTTTCACCCTCTTTGTCGTTACTCATGTCAGCATTCGCACTTCCGATACCTCCAGCAAACCTCACGGTTCACCTTCACAGGCCTACGGAACGCTCCGCTACCGCTCAACATCGCTGTTGAACCCGCGTCTTCGGTGCATGGCTTGAGCCCCGTTACATTTTCGGCGCAGAGACCCTCGACCAGTGAGCTGTTACGCTTTCTTTAAATGATGGCTGCTTCTAAGCCAACATCCTGGTTGTCAGGGGATCTCCACATCCTTTCCCACTTAGCCATGACTTGGGGACCTTAGACGGCGATCAGGGTTTTTTCCCTCTCGACGACGGACGTTAGCACCCGCCGTCTGTCTGGTAGATATTTCTCTTCGGTATTCGGAGTTTGGTTAGGTTTGGTAAGTGGTTGAGACCCCCTAGCCCATCCAGTGCTCTACCCCCGAAGGAATTCGTCTACCGCGCTACCTCAATAGCTTTCGCGGAGAACCAGCTATCTCCAAGTTTGATTGGCCTTTCACCCCTAATCACAAGTCATCCCCGACTTTTTCAACAGGCGTGGGTTCGGCCCTCCAGTGCGTGTTACCGCACCTTCAACCTGCTCATGACTAGATCACTTGGTTTCGGGTCTCATCCGTGCAACTTCGCGCCCTATTCAGACTCGCTTTCGCTCCGCCTACGCCTAACGGCTTAAGCATGCTGCACGAACGAACTCGCTGACCCATTATACAAAAGGTACGAGGTCACCCCTTGCGAGGCTCCCTCTGTTTGTAGGCATCCGGTTTCAGGTCTGTTTCACTCCCCTCGTCGGGGTGCTTTTCACCTTTCCCTCACGGTACT
>CALFHW010000104.1 GCA_937876695.1 uncultured bacterium | reverse complement strand
GCAAACCCGCTGAACTGAAACATCTAAGTAGGCGGAGGAGAAGAAAACAAAAGTGATTCCGTAAGTAGTGGCGAGCGAACGCGGATTAGCCCAAACCAATGTTGTTACGGCAATATTGGGGTTGTAGGACCACGACATTTCTTGCGGATTGAATTAGAATAACCTGGAAAGGTTAACCATAGAGGGTGATAGTCCCGTATAAGTAAGAGAAGATAAGGATAGTGGTATCCTGAGTAGGGCGGGGCACGTGAAACCCTGTCTGAATTTGGCGGGACCATCCGCTAAGGCTAAATACTCCTGAGAGACCGATAGTGAACCAGTACTGTGAAGGAAAGGTGAAAAGAACCGTGAATAACGGAGTGAAATAGATCCTGAAACCATACGCTTACAAGCGGTCGGAGCCTTTAGGGGTGACGGCGTGCCTTTTGCATAATGAGCCTACGAGTTACCGTTGCTGGCAAGGATAAGCATTTAAGATGTGGATCCGTAGCGAAAGCGAGTCTGAATAGGGCGCATAGTCAGTAGTGGTAGACGCGAAACCGTGTGATCTACCCATGGGCAGGATGAAGCTGTGGTAACACATAGTGGAGGTCCGAACCGGTTGACGTTGAAAAGTCTTCGGATGACCTGTGGGTAGGGGTGAAAGGCCAATCAAACTCGGAAATAGCTCGTACTCCCCGAAATGCATTTAGGTGCAGCGTTGGTCATAAAGTTATATAGAGGTAGAGCTACTGATTGGATGCGGGGGCTTCACCGCCTACCAATTCCTGACAAACTCCGAATGCTATATAATGGTGAATAACAGTGAGGGCATGGGTGCTAAGGTCCATGTCCGAGAGGGAAAGAACCCAGACCATCAGCTAAGGTCCCCAAATGTATGCTAAGTTGAAAAAACGAGGTTTGTCTGCCCAGACAGCTAGGATGTTGGCTTGGAAGCAGCCATTCATTTAAAGAGTGCGTAACAGCTCACTAGTCGAGCGGACGAGCATGGATAATAATCGGGCATAAGCATATTACCGAAGCTATGGATTTGTAGTAATACAAGTGGTAGGGGAGCATTCTAACATCGCGGAAGGTGTAGCGTGAGCTATGCTGGAGAGGTTAGAAAAGAAAATGTAGGCATAAGTAACGATAATGCGGGCGAGAAACCCGCACACCGAAAGACTAAGGTTTCCGCAGCTATGCTAATCAGCTGCGGGTTAGTCGGGACCTAAGGCGCACCCGAAAGGGGAAGTCGATGGCCAACGGGTTAATATTCCCGTACTACTTATTGTTGTGATGGAGTGACGCAGTGGTGAAAGTACCGCGGACTGACGGAAGTGTCCGTTGAAGGTTGTAGCTATATTCTAGATAGGCAAATCCGTTTAGAATGGCAAAGACTGATAGTACTCGGAGTCTTCGGACAAAGAGATAGTGTACCTAAAGGCTGCCAAGAAAAGCTTCTAAACTTAGATAATAAGTACCCGTACCGTAAACCGACACAGGTAGTCGAGGAGAGAATCCTAAGGTGCTCGAG
>CALFHW010000103.1 GCA_937876695.1 uncultured bacterium | reverse complement strand
ACGTGATCAATGTAGAGGGCAACATCTTAGCAGCTGCTCCTACTCTGGCTACTGGATCGACTGTCGCGATTGATAGCGGCGGGAATAGAGGATTGTGGACCGCGATTGCCATCAACAATCAAGGATTTCCATTTATGACTTACCGCGATCAGACCGCCTCACCAAATAGGATTAGAACAGCCGCCTGTTCAGCGGCAGACTGCTCGGGCGCCATTACCTACGCGCTACATGACGCAGGTACAGATTTTACAGGCTTCAATGGAAGCGCAGTAGCGATTCGCAACGATAACAGACCTATATTCATGTTTGCCAATACTACATTAAATAACTGGGACCCGCGTGTGGCTAGTTGCACCAATGCTACCTGCACCACTTCTACTGTCCAAGTACTTAATGCCTCTGCTTCTGTAGTCGGTACCTGGCCGGCCATCGTTATTAGGCCGAATGGACTGCCATTAGGCGTCTCTCTAAAAACTGATACTGTTAATTTGACCCAATTTTATGATTGTTATGCTGTTGATTGCCCCGCGGTATCTACAGCCTGGAACATGGATTCAGTTGACAATGGCAGACTTCATACTTCCATGGCAATCAGATCGAATGGAATGCCCTTTGTAACATATTATGATGGCACCAATGGCGATCTTAGACTTACAAATTGTACCGCACAAAATTGTTCTGCTACTAACACTGTCAGTTTACTGACCACCAACAATGTAGGGCAATGGAGTAGGGCAGCTGTCACCAAGGAAGGTTTTCCTCTGATAGCTCATAGAAATGTGACCAATCAATCAGTAGAGCTAGTAATCTGTAAGGATTACGCTTGCGGCAACTTCGAGCAGAGGGTGCTGGTTGATACAGGTGATAATCTAGGAGATCTGCAGCTGGGTCTTGCAACTAAGGTAGACGGTAGCGCAGTAGTGAGTTATTACAACACCACCAATACCTCTCTCTACCTGTACGAATGCCATGATCCAGATTGTAAGACCGGCACGAATCATAGGCTAACTAACAGCGGAGATAGAGGGAGCTACAGCAGTATCGCTAGAAAAATGGGGACAAACGACGAGTTTACAATTGTCTACCGCGATGTTACAAACACCCGTCCCGAAGTCTACAATTTTGCTAAGAGTTTCACAGGAGGAGTAAGCTTAGGCACGGCAACTGACTACTTCAAGGATTTGTATGTAGGCAAGATCAACACTAAACTAGCTAGCATCAGCGGCTTTGATGTGGCGGAGGAGTACTTAGTAACAGACCAGAGTATAGAGGCAGGGGAAGTTGTGAGTTTCTCAGCAAGCAGCCAGGCAAGCGCGGGATCAGAGAATGCAGTTGCAACCCCCACCACTGCCAACAGTTCCGATGCTAAATTACTAATCGAAAAGAGCCAGGGTGGATACGATTCTGGACTGATAGGAGTAGTGAGCACCGAGCCAGGTCTTTACCTATCCAACTGGGAGCGTGGAGAAGAGGAGAAGAAGAAAACCAGGCCAGTAGCCCTAGTAGGAAGGGTACCAGTAAAGGTGAGTAGTGAAAATGGAGCTATCAAGAGGGGAGATCTTCTAACCAGCAGCGAGAAATACCCAGGCTATGCCATGAAAGCTACTAGAGGAGGCTATGTAGTTGGCAGGAGTATGGAAGACTTTGCTTTAGAGAAAGGCGTAGTGAGCATGTATGTAGACCTAGGTTTTGTCCCAGATGAATATTATGAAGGCAAAGGCGAGTTGGGAGTTGAGCTAGAGTCAGCAGGGGCAGGAGATGAAGAACTATTACAAGAAAAGGTCTACCTAGATGGAATGCTGAGCATTGTGGGTAAGAGGGCTAAGTTCAACGTAGAAAGCTTAGTAGTGGCTGGGGGAATGACTGTGGAAGGTGATCTGGAAGTTGTCGGCAAGTTGACCGCTTCCAATTTGAGAGTTAAAGGGATAACTACAGACAAGATAGAAGTTGCGAGCGATAGTGAACCTGGCCTAACAGGCAAATTCGAGCTGCCAGCGGATAAATCCGAGTTATTTGTAGAATTGCCAACTATAAAAGATGGAGACGTGGTGCTATTGTCAGTGGCCAGCGATTCAGCTGTTCGAGTAGCGAGCATTGAAAGTGGCAAAGGCTTTTCGGTGAAGGTGCTAAATAATCAGACCGGCGGGAGCGTTAAAGGTAGCTATTTGTTGATCAGCTCCAAAGAAGATTAAACAGCCTTCATAGAAACTTCAAAGATAGAATTTTTATAGCCTGGTATTTCCATTACTTAGTACTGCCTTGTCCCTTGCAAAAGGTTGGTAAACAGCTAGTATATATTATGGGGGATTTATTGGCCTCAAAATTTGCGTATATTAAGCTG
>CALFHW010000102.1 GCA_937876695.1 uncultured bacterium | reverse complement strand
TTTAATTATTTAAATAACTTTTTAACAAAAATATCATGGGAATGGGAGCAGCGGGAATAGTAGGAAGTGGGCCTACACGTGGGGAAAATTTAACTGTTTTAATAAATGAAAACACAAAGCCAAATTTAGAGGTTAGGCAACCTACTTGGGCGAACCAGCTTGGTCTAGAAGATGTTCCTGCTGTCCCCATTGTGACCAAGGAGGCAGTTTCTATACTTGATAACTTTCCTCATGGTCCAAGAATGCAAGCAAAGTCAGGCGAGAAATCATATGGCGCTGATCACAGCCTTGCCGCTGAGATGCTTTATGGTAAGGAGGGAGAATCAGTCAGTCTTGAGCAAATTATAATGGCTGAAGGAACAGAGATAGTTGGTGAACTAGGTAACCCAACTTGCATTATTGTCCCCTCTCCAGAAATGCGTGCAAGGTCTGGTGCAAGTCTGATCTCAGTAAAGCCACATACACTTTGGTTACCGGGAGAGTATGAGAACTTTCAGAATACTGGAGAATTGCCCAAACACGCAATAGCTGTCTCACGGCTTGTCCATCGAACGGCAAGCGATGACAGAACTCTGATTGATCCAGCCAAGATGGCAATTAACGGTAACTGTGGCCCAGAGATAGAATTTGTGGTATTTGATCAAGCTGGCAATCAGGTAGATGCTAGTCAGTTTATAGCCAAAATGATTGAGCTGGGCTATGAGATAGATGGTGAAGGTTTGACCTGTCAATTAGAGTTCAATCCCGGTGCTTTCGTAAACGGAACAGATCCTGAGGCCCACAACAACTATCGCACTGAGAGATACAAAGGTATTGCCAGCATCCTTGAGGCCGCTGAAAAATTGGGGTTGACGATTGCTGTACAGGCTCTTCTTGCTAAAGGTGATGGCCATGCAAACCTATACTCCGCTCATGTACAGAATTTAAGAAATGCAATGGGCACTGAAGGGAATCCACTATCATTTGAAGAATTAAACTCAACAATATCAGATATATCTAGAGCTTCTGGGACACATGTCACTGCGGATTTAGCCGCAGGTAGGGACGGTTTTGTAAGTGCAGAAAGATTGGCGAGGGTGGCAAACTTATGCGCCGGGAATGTAGCGCTTGCTTTAAGGGCTTTTAATCTAAATGGAAATACAGCTTCAGCAGATGATCTAGCGACTGGTGAACTATCATACAGGCGCAGGGCATTTAGGAACTTACAAACAGCCCAAACCCCTGTAGCTGTGGTATCTAGATTTGACGAGTATGCTCTTGGGGCAAATCGCCGCGGGGCCGCCTCATTTCTGGAGAGGTCAGCACATGCTCACATTGACGAAGACGGAAACTATCACTACGGCAAGGGCTACCATAATCCCTTAGTTAGGGCAAAAGACGGTAGAGTCGAATATGTCGGTAGTGATGCTGAGGCAAATATAGACAAGGTTCTAGCGTTAATGACAACCTGGAAAGTGTACGTAGACATCGTCGATGTTGGAGTACTTTATTCTGACGAAGACAAAGATGGGGTTCCTAAGTTGTTAATGACATACTTCGAAAATGCGAAACAGAAGTATGGAAATAGAGGATTTGATGACAGCTTCCACCCAAAAAACTTTATCGCAGTAAATGGAATGGCGGGAAATATAGAGAAATTGGTGGAGACAATTGATAAGTATGGCTTTGATGCTGAGATTCCCATGGCTGATGGGGAGCTAATAAGAGTAGGTGACTATCTTGCTAAGATGATTGACTGGATTCAAGTTATGGCCGAGCAAATGTATGAGGACAAAGATGGAAGTGGCACTCCAAAGAAGGTTTATCAACAGCCCTTCTACGATAATCTAGACTTTCTGAAGGGTACTATCGATAGAGTCGCGCCCACTTTTGCAGATTACTTTGATATGAATGGCGGATATTACGGCGCAGGGAATCTAGCTCAGATATTCAGAAAACGTTGGTTTGAGGCGTTAGAAAGAGACATGAATCAAGACCGGGGGATGCTTTTGCAAAGGCTAAAGAATGAACAACAAGCAGCTTGGAGAGAATACATCTTCGTAAATGCTGCTGTCTGAGAATGATAAGAATGATGATGGATAATTTTACAGAGAGAACTGGGCTGCATAGCAGTAAACAGAATATCTACGAAATATGTAAATATGAGAACGGCTTGGGTTGCTGGCAGGCAGCGACCTTGAACCTACTTAGGGTTACTATAAATACTAAGCTAAAAATTCAACCTAGAATTTATTTTTGGCATGAGCCTAGAGTTCTGCATGCTTATCTTGAGCTTGAGGGTAAGGTATATAGCAATCAGATTACTTGGCCTGACTTATCATGCCCTGAGATCGATTTTAAGCAGCTGCAACAACTCTTAGCTACGGGTGATGTTGAGGATA
This sequence comes from uncultured bacterium, assembly GCA_937876695.1. GTDB lineage: Bacteria > Patescibacteriota > Dojkabacteria > CALFHW01 > CALFHW01 > CALFHW01. The sequence goes on along the minus strand of CALFHW010000102.1, from coordinate 775 downwards.
TTACAGTGGCATGTGTTTATAGCCAGTTAGATAGATTGCTATTTGAACAAGCTGGAGATAATTGTTGGAAGCCCATAAAAACAGATGTTATGATGAGGCATCTTCCTGAGCTTACAGATACAGGCTTAATTATGGAGATCGCAGATAGATGGGGTTATAGAATTGAGGATAGAAGTACCTGGTTTGATCAAAATAATTGCAATGCAAATAGGATTATAGATAGTATTTAAATTAATATTAAGACCAACCATGACCACACTCGAGTTTCTAGAAAAAATTGTGCGGATTGATAGCTACTCCTTCAAAAAGAAGGAGAATAGACAGGTGCTGGGTTTATGCCTTGAGTACCTCGGTGAAGAAATGGTACAGGAGGTATTTGAGTTACGTTGGTTGAAAAATCCGGATGGTAAGTATGCGGACGCGTTGTATTTAAAGGCAAAGCAAACAGATGCTGATAAACCGCGGGTGCTGCTGATGGGGCATAGCGATATTGTGTTCCCCAACTTTGCAGATTTTGACATCAGAATTAAGGGAGATAAGTTTTATGGGCCAGGCACTATTGATATGAAATCTGGCATAGCGGTGATGCTAGAGGCAGTTAAGGAGCTATACAAGCAGCAAGGGCCTCTGCAAAATATCAGTATTGTAATCGTGGCTGAAGAAGAGCAAGGTACTAGGATTGAAAATTACCCCGAGCTGGAGGCAATTGCTAAAGATACAGATATTGCCCTGGTTTACGAGGCTTCAGGTGATGTATCACAGGAGCCGATTGATT
>CALFHW010000101.1 GCA_937876695.1 uncultured bacterium | reverse complement strand
TCGTCAGCTCGTGTCGTGAGATGTTGGGTTAAGTCCCGCAACGAGCGCAACCCCCGTCCTATGTTGCCAGCATTCAGTTGGGGACTCATAGGAGACTGCCGGTGACAAACCGGAGGAAGGTGGGGACGACGTCAAGTCATCATGCCCCTTATGTCCAGGGCTACACACGTGCTACATTGGCGCATACAGAGGGTTGCAATACCGTGAGGTGGAGCGAATCCCAAAAAGTGCGTCTCGGTTCGGATTGGAGGCTGAAACTCGCCTCCATGAAGATGGAGTTGCTAGTAATCGCAGATCAGCAATGCTGCGGTGAATACGTTCCCGGGCCTTGTACACACCGCCCGTCACACCACGAAAGCGAGCAACACCCGAAGCCAGTGGCCTAACCGCAAGGAGGGAGCTGTCGAAGGTGGGGTCCGTGATTGGGGTGAAGTCGTAACAAGGTAGCCGTAGCGGAAGCTGCGGCTGGATCACCTCCTTTCTAGGGAGTATCCCTATATGTCGACAGGCTCGACAACCGTCTCTTTCGGGAGACAACAGACGCTGCTCAGTTTTGAGAGACCGCCATGCGAAACCCGCATGTTGCGCGCCTCGATGGAGCTTGAAAACTGCACAATAGCCAATATTTTTTTGAAATAAGTAATTTACAAGGCGGCCGTATTTATCCTTAAATACGGCCGGCTCACCGTCAAGATATTAAGGGCGTACGGTGGATGCCTTGGCACCAGGAGTAGAAGAAGGACGTGGACGGCTGCGATAAGCCGCGGTGAGACGCTGAACAGTCTTTGACCCGCGGATTTCCGAATGGGGAAACCCGGCGCTGGTAATGCGGCGTCATCTGTCACTGAATACATAGGTGGCAGAATGCAAGCGAGCGAACTGAAACATCTAAGTAGCTCGAGGAAAGAAAATCAAACGAGACTCCCTGAGTAGTGGCGAGCGAAAAGGGATCAGCCCAAACCGATCAGCTGTAAGAGGACACTCGTTGTCTGATCGGGGTTGTAGGACGCATGCCCAGGCCGTGTCTGGCCTGGCAGCAGTTACAAAAGCAGGTGATAGTCGAAGAGATTGGAACATCTCACCATAGAGGGCAAACGTCCCGTAGACGAAATCGCACTGCACTGCTGATTGTGTTCCTGAGTAGGACCACACCCGTGAAACGTGGTCTGAATCTGGGGGGACCACCCTCCAAGGCTAAGTACTCCCTGGTGACCGATAGTGAACTAGTACCGTGAGGGAAAGGTGAAAAGTACCCCGGAAGGGGAGTGAAATAGTACCTGAAACCATACGCCTACAAGCGGTCGGAGCACCTTCGGGTGTGACGGCGTGCTTTTTGCATAACGAGCCGGCGAGTTACTCTTCAGTGGCAAGGTTAAGCGATGAGCGGAGCCGCAGCGAAAGCGAGTCTGAATAGGGCGATCATAGTCATTGGAGGTAGACCCGAAACTGAGCGAGCTATCCATGGGCAGGCTGAAGCGGGGGTAAGACCTCGTGGAGGGCCGAACCGACCTAGGGTGAAAACTGGGCGGATGACCTGTGGATCGGAGTGAAAGGCTAATCAAGCTCAGAGATATCTGGTTCTCTCCGAAATATATTTAGGTATAGCGTCGAGTGTTATGTGTGATGGCCGTAAAGCACTGATTGGACTAGGGGCCCTACCAGGTTACCGACTTCAGTCAAACTCTGAAGACCATCACAGTTAGCTCGGCAGTCAGCGTATGGGGGATAAACTTCATATGCGAGAGGGGAACAACCCAGACCATCAGTTAAGGTCCCTAAGTACTAGCTAAGTGGTAAACGATGTCCGAATGCATAGACAACCAAGAGGTTGGCTTAGAAGCAGCCACCCTTGAAAGAGTGCGTAACAGCTCACTGGTCAAGTGTTCGGGCGCGGATAATGTAGCGGGGCTAAAGCTAGTCACCGAAACTATGGGTGTGTACGCCTGCGGGCAGTACACGCGGTAGGAGAGCGTTCTCAGTGTGTAAGCGTTGGCGTAAGCCTTCGTGCGGTGCTGAGAAGTGAGAATGCCGGCATGAGTAACGAAAGAAGAGTGAGAATCTCTTCCACTGATTGTCCGAGGTTTCCTGAGTAAAGTTCGTCTGCTCAGGGTTAGTCGGGACCTAAGGCGAGGCCGAAAGGCGTAGTCGATGGCCAACAGGTTGATATTCCTGTACCACGTTGAATCCATTATGACCGATGGGGGGACGGGGAAGGGTAAGGGAACCCAGGCGATGGTTGTCCTGGGGCAAGTACGTAGCTAGTCGAAATAGGTAAATCCGTTTCGGCGTTATGACGCGAGGTGCGATGCCAGCTGGATTTAGTTCCGGCCAGTCTCTGAGCCCATGCCTCCAAGAAAAGCCTCTAGGCAGGATTCATGTGCCCGTACCGATAACCGACACAGGTGGACAAGTAGAAGATACTAAGGTGAGCGAGATAACCCTCGTTAAGGAACTCGGCAAAATAGCCCCGTAACTTCGGGAGAAGGGGCGCCCCGTTAGAGTGAAATCCATACGGATGGAGCTCGAGGGGGCCGCAGTGAATTGGTCCAACCGACTGTTTACCAAAAACACAGGCCTCTGCTAAGTCGTAAGACGACGTATAGGGGCTGACGCCTGCCCGGTGCTGGAAGGTTACGCGGACCTGTTAGCTCTTCGGAGCGAAGCAGTGAAGCTAAGCCCCAGTAAACGGCGGCCGTAACTATAACGGTCCTAAGGTAGCGAAATTCCTTGTCGGGTAAGTTCCGACCTGCACGAATGGCGTAACGACTTGGACGCTGTCTCAACGAGGGACTCGGTGAAATTGGAGTCTCGGTGAAGATACCGAGTACCCGCATCAAGACGGAAAGACCCCGTGAACCTTTACTGCAACTTGATATTGGAGTTTGGTGTGTTCTGTTCAGGATAGGTGGGAGACTGTGAACCAGCGGCTGCGGCTGCTGGGGAGTCAACCTTGAGATACCACCCTTGACATACCGGGCTTCTAACACTGCGCCGTAATCCGGGCAGTGAACAGTGTCAGGCGGGCAGTTTGACTGGGGCGGTCGCCTCCTAAAATGTAACGGAGGCGCCCAAAGGTTCCCTCAGTACGGTTGGAAACCGTGCGTAGAGTGTAAAGGCAATAAGGGAGCTTGACTGCGAGACCGACGGGTCGAGCAGGTACGAAAGTAGGGCTTAGTGATCCGGCGGTTGCAAGTGGAAGCGCCGTCGCTCAACGGATAAAAGGTACTCCGGGGATAACAGGCTTATCGCTTCCAAGAGTCCATATCGACGAAGCGGTTTGGCACCTCGATGTCGGCTCGTCGCATCCTGGGGCGGTAGTACGTCCCAAGGGTTGGGCTGTTCGCCCATTAAAGCGGCACGCGAGCTGGGTTCAGAACGTCGTGAGACAGTTCGGTCCCTATCTGATGTGGGCGCTGGAGAATTGAGAGGATTTGTCCCTAGTACGAGAGGACCGGGATGAACGAACCTCTGGTGTAGCTGTTGTCCTGCCAAGGGCATCGCAGCTTAGCTACGTTCGGAACGGATAACCGCTGAAGGCATCTAAGCGGGAAGCCGTCCTCGAGATGAATTCTCCCATCCCTTCGAGGGAGTAAGACCCCTGGTAGACCACCAGGTTGATAGGCCAGCGGTGGAAGGGTAGTAATACCTGTAGCTGACTGGTACTAATGGGTCGAGGGCTTGACGGATATTTATTTCAAAGGTTATTGTGCGGTTTTTAAGCTTCATCGGGCGTCTCTACAGATTTCCGGTGGTGCAATAGCGCGGAGGAAACACCTCTTCCCATTCCGAACAGAGAAGTTAAGCTCCACAGCGCCGATGGTACTTGGGGGGCAACCCCCTGGGAGAGTAGGTCGCCGCCGGTTTTTATATGACAAGAGTCGCCCTTCGGGGCGGCTCTTCGTCGTTCTGGAGCCGTTTGAGGGGTAGGCTGTGAGCCGTGAACGAACCCCTGGCCGGCAGCGAGCACTTCGAGATCGACGACAAACGCCTGAAGGACGGGCTGAAGCTGATCTCTTTCCTCAGCGACGGCATCGGTCCTCGGCAGCCGTGCTCTGACGAGGAGGAGTTGGCCTGTCACCTGATCTCGGGCGAGCTGGCCGAGATGGGACTGGTGCCGGTGGTCTCGGAGTTCAGGAGCTGCAGGAGCTTCGGCCCG
>CALFHW010000100.1 GCA_937876695.1 uncultured bacterium | reverse complement strand
GGTGCTAGAAAAGAACGGTTACAAAAAAGTCGAAGACATTCTCAAAGACGGAATGGCCAAAGTGAATAAGCATCTATCTCAAAAGCAAGTCAGATCTTTGGCCAGGGCGATTAAAAAGTTTGTCACTTCAGAGTAACTAATATTTCAGACACTACTAAATAATGGATAAACTAAAAAGTGCGATCACAACTACTGGCAAACAAATAAGACGTAGTGGCTGGCTGGCTTGGGCATCGATTTCTGTCATGACACTAGCTTGTCTAGTGAGCACCATCTTTGGTTTTCTGGGTCTTGGTTCCTTCTTATTCTTGCAGAACATCGAAAGCAAGCCCCAGATATACGTTTTCTTTGAGGTTGGAACTCCAGAGTCTGAGATCACCGAGTTGAAAGCTGCCTGGCTACAAATCAACGGAGTCAGCTTTATCGACTATACTAGTGAGGACGCTGCCAAGGAGGAATTCCTGCAGAGTCAAATCAATGTCAATGATCTAGCAGCGGACGCTGTTAGGGAGCGCACACTTCCCGCAAGTCTAGCAATCCGCCTGTACAGCTTAAACTTTGCTGACGAAATCAATCAGACCCTCAGCGATGTCGAGACAACCAATACCAACATCAAAGACATTCGTTATAGCCGCGAAATAGTAGAAAACATCAGAGAGGTATTCGGCTGGTTGAGAATCGGCGGCGGAATTATAATGGCGCTTTTATTGATTGTCATTGTGCTGTTTACTTTACTAACAGTGGAGTTTCGTATGCACAGTAGATCAAAGGAGATCGAGATTATGCAATTAGTTGGCGGAAGCCTGGGGTACATTAGGCTGCCGTTTATACTTGAGGGGGCATTTTATGGTCTTGTGGGCGCAGTAGTATCAAATCTGATACTGATTGGACTAATCGTACTCGTGCAATACCAACTAAACACTGGCCAGCTAGATTACATCAGAGAACTGTTAGGAGCTTTGGCATGGCCATCATTGGATCTAGTAAATGGGTTAATTATATTTGTGGTAATCACTTTTATTGCATCCCTATTGGGAGCCATCAATAGCTTCGTAGCTATTCGCAGATACATTCGCTAAATGTGCTAAACTAAATGTAGTATGAAAACTGCCAAAAGATTTCTTACAATTCTGCTACTTCTGTTAATCCTACCTGCGCCATTATTTATCAGCGCTTCATCTGATCTAAACAACCAGCTCAACGATGTGCAAAGGCGTATGCGTGAGATAGAGCAGCAGAAAAAGAGCTTAGAGCAATCCATAAACTCTGAAAAGCAAAAACGTGGCGAAGTAAATAATGAAATTACGCTGATTGCGAGAGAGAGAGATCTTTTGCAAGCCGAGGTTGACGAGAAAGAATTGAGGCTGCAAGAGTTAAATCTGCAGATAGAGATTCTTACCAAAAGTATTGAGGACAATGAAGCAGTAATAGCTAAGACAGAACTTGAAGTCACCTTGCTTAACGCCAAGGCTGATAAAGAACTGACCAGCATGTATCTCGATATCAAAACGTTCAACTCGGGTATTAATTTACTATTTTCAGATGCCAAGACCGACATTGTCAAAACTGGACTATACAAAGAGACAATTCAGGACGACACCAATAACTCATTGAAACAGTTAAAAGACAAGAGGGTAGAGCTCAATGAGGCAAAGTCGCAGTTATTAGAAGATAAGAAGAGCATTGAGAGCGATAAGCTATCACTTGATGAGGAGAAGAGACTCCTGGATACTAAGAAAGGTGAATTGCAAGGGAAACTGAATAAGCTTTATTCTTTGTTTAACCAATCCCAGAGGTCAATCGAATCTGGTGAAAAGGCTTATTCCTCATTAAGCCAGAAGGAAAAGGATTTACAGTCTCAACTGGAGTCACTAAAGCGACAACTATCTGATTCTATTACTGCTATCCCCAATGGTGCCTATGTATCCGCAGGCGAAGTGATCGGGAGAGAAGGGAATACCGGCGTAAGCACTGGTCCACATTTACATTTTGGCGTAAGAATCAACAATGGTTATGTAAATCCTTGTGGTCAGTTACCATTTAAACAGTTGCGTAATGCCAGCTGCGGTGTAAGTGCGCCCAAAATAACTACTTGGCCGATGGGCGGCGTGCCTTGGCTTACTAGCGGTTTTCGTACCCCTTCAAGGTCAACTCACAATGCCATCGACATCTCGCTCGGCGGCGGCACGCCAATAGTGGCTACCCACAATGGCTGGATATCATATGGAAATGACAATGCTTGCTCATGGTACCGAGGTCAGTTTCCTTGCAACGGGAGAGGAGCTAAGTTTGCGGTCATCTGCGAAAATAAAACAAACTGTGCCCAAGGCATCAAAACAGAGTACTGGCATTTAGCAGAGTAAATTTAACCTCCGCTACAGAAAAAATTCAGGAAAACTTCAGACAGCGGTACTAATATTGGCTTAATGAGCGAGCAGAAGCTTAACATTAAAGCCATCCTACCAAACCCTGTTGGCACTGACAGCCAGGGCGAATGGATTGAACTATTTGCCAAAGAAGAAGTAGAATTACCTAAAATCGGCTTGGAACTAAACTCAGGTGGGATAAAACAGTTGGAAGCTGTAGGGAAGGCTGATGGTAGGTTCTACCTGTCACTAAATACCGAGCAAGAAAAACTCAAGGAACTCACTGTGTTTAAACAGCCGCTTACTCTTCTAAACTCAGCTAGCCAGCTTAAGCTGTATTTGGATGGTGAGCTGCAACAAACATTTCTTTATGAGGAAACCCAGGATGATCTGGTAACTATTTATAATGAGTTGCAAAGCAGCTATAAAAGATTATCAACAACAGAATATTGGAATACCTTTGTTACTCCCAACCCAGAAACACCGTCACCTCCTCCTGTTAAAAGTACACAGGACGTTGCCGACAACACTGCCTCTATTGCCAAACAGGAGTTTACTCAGTTAATGAGATTACATAACACGCCTGGACTCAATATTAATGAAAAGAGTAGTGAGCAAGCAGTAAATTCTCTTCAGACTCAACCGATTGATCCCTTGATTTTTCGGACACCTACTTTTGTATCCACTGCAGAGATGATTATGCCGCTGAGCTTGCTTCTAGTTGCAGTGCCTTTAGCCTTAGTGGTTCGTCTTCTGGTTTATGAAGTTTCTCTAGCTTTGCATAGTCATAGAGCTGCTCAATTGTTATGGCAGAAGATAGTTTATATCTACCGACTGAGGTTCTCTGCAGCCCTGTGAGGAAAGCAGGTAAATTGTAGAGGTTTCCTATATCCTCCGCAAACTGCCTGATGTATGTGCCTTTCGAACAAGAGACTGCCACCTTGAGTAGAGGATAACTTGCGCCTTGCTCGTCAGTCCACTTGGTTATCTGGCTGCACTCCAAACCGGAGATCCTAACCTCTCTACTAGGTAGGTCGACTAGAACTTCCTCTAGATTGCCTGTAGCGTCGTGTAGCTGCAGTTTATACTTGCCTGCAGATAGTCTTTCGACGGACTTAGCCTTACGAGCTAATACACGTAGTTTCATTCCACCTATCTTCACCGAACTAAATAACGGCACTAGCTGAGCGTAACCTGGCTCGAAGTTCTTTTTAAGTACCGCTGTCATCGAATTCCCATCAAGATCCAGCTCCCAAAAAGCTTTCAATTGCTTATCATCCGCCACAACTGTCACTTCACCCTCGGGATCTTGCGTTGTTGTTGATTTTCCTAACACCACATCAGCTAAGTACGACTTGTCTTCGGCAATCAACGCTTCGGTATATCTAGTATACTTACCTACTAACACGATAAGAACTCCAGTAGCAAAAGGGTCAAGCGCTCCTGCATGGCCAACTTTGCGAGTGCGTAATATCTTGCGCACGTCATCTACTATATCGTGCGAAGTAACCCCAGCAGGTTTATTAATCACAAAAAATCCATCTACTCTTTTGTAAAAATCTGTTTGCAGCTGGTTTATAATAGACTCAGATATTTCAGGAATCAACATAGTGAATTTTGTTACAAAACTTAAAAATCAGGACTGGCTAATTACTATTGTGGCCGTTCTACTTGCTGTATTATCGCTGATTCTGATATTTTCCACAACTTTCAATGCCTCAAACCCATTGGAAGGTGAAAACACTGTAGCTAGGCAAATAGTTTTCTTTATAGTCGGTTTCATTATCTACTTTGTAATATCTGCCACTGACATTGCCTGGATTAAGCAGCCTGGCTTCGTGCTGGCAGTATTTATTGGTATTCTGCTTTCTTTGTTATTTTTGCTCACATTTGGTCAGGAGATCCAAAATACACAACGCTGGATACCGCTGGGGCCTTTCAGCTTTCAACCAGCGGAATTTGCAAAGCTAGCACTAGTAATAGTGACAGCATTCATCTTCTCCAATGTCTCGAATACAGAAAAGATTTTTCACAAACTACTTCTAGCAGGGTCGGCCTGCGCTATTTACATTATCCTGATCGTAATTCAACCCGCACTAGGTAACGCACTTATCGCCTTGATGATTTGGGGAGTTGTCATGTACAGTGCTACCCCGCTCACCCGAAAAGCCGCCATCAGTATCACCTTAGGCATAGTCTCAATGTTGGCCTACTTCAGTTTAGGCCCCTTTAGTGGGGTTGCGGCCAGCAGCTTTCTAGATGAAAACCTCTGGAAACTATTCGTGCTAATCTCCACAGCCTTTATCTTTACTGCGCTCTTTTTTCTGCAGAAATTCAATCTAGTTCTATTAATAGTAATATTTTTGGTGGTGCTAGTTTCAGGCCCAGTGCTCGAATACTCCTGGAATAACCTCATCAAGGACTATCAAAAAGACCGAATAGAGTCGTTTGCCGGCCAGTTTAACAGCGACCCGCTCAATAAAGACTATCAAGTGAGGCAATCCATCGCCGCAATCGGTTCTGGTAGGCTGTGGGGCAGA
>CALFHW010000099.1 GCA_937876695.1 uncultured bacterium | reverse complement strand
TGCCGGCTTGTTATCAATATTTAGACTAATTTCACTTACTAAGGATACGGCCCCATAGTAAAGGCCCTGGTTCACGAGATCTGAGTCAAACTTTTTCGCTTTCTGATGTTGCAGATAATCATCAAACCGTAAATTGGCAGTGGGAAATCCTAACTGCCGTCCTAGCTGATCGCCCTTAACAACCATACCTACAATTGTGAATAATTCAGACAACTTTAGAACCTACTATTACAAGTTAAACTAAAAAGCGCATTGCTAGCATTTGGCTTATTTACTATTCCTACTTGCTATTCGCTCGGGCAATCCTGATGATCATGACGATCAGTAGCAGCGCGCCGATGAGCTGGGTAGGGGCGAAACTAATGCCTCTAGCTAGGTCGATGGCGAAGGCTGAAATTGGCCAGGCTAGCTCGGCAAAGGTGGAGACTTGGGCTTTAGTGCGGGAGAGGCCTTGGTAATAGATGAACAGCGCCATAGCGCCTGCTGAGAAGACAATGACTAGGAGTTGGAGTAGTTGCGAGCCGTTGATACTACTTAGCGGGATGGTTTGTCCGAGGAAAATTGCCAGTATCAATGAAGCGACGGTAGTGATAGCGAACCGGCCTGCGGTGGCGGCACGGGGACTGATTTCTTTAAGTGCAAATTTACTAAACACCGTGCCGGTTCCCCAAGCTATTGCTGCTGCTAGCGCTAAACTGGCAGCTAAAGCCTGCGCGATACCCGGAGCTGATTTTAGATCTGGCAGCAGGGATGGGAAGCTCAAAAGGTAGGCGCCGACAAGTGCAAAGATTGCGTTCACAATCAGCTGGCCAGAGATTTTCTCTTTTAGAAGCAGGCTAGAAAGGCCCACCGCGAATATCGGTTGCAGCTGCTGCATCAGTACCACCACTGAGAATGGCACATAGAAAATCTGGGCTAGGGCGGCGGTGTAAAAAATGGTACCCAGGGTTCCACTGATGATGGAAGTTACAATTAGCGAGACCTTGGCAGCTCCTGATGCTTTGAGGATCTGACTGCGCAGCGTAATCAGCCAAGGCAGCATAAATATCAGTCCAATTCCATGCTCTAGAAAGACTAGAAATGCTGGTGGAATGGCTCTCAGCTCAGCGCGCAGTATCCCATCAAGTGACCAGAGAAGGGCGGCGATAACTACTAAAACTGGTCCCAAATAGCGCCAGTTCGTCAGTTTGCCTCGTAGGCCTGCTAGCAGGTTGCCATTAAGGCTACCAGTTTGCTTAAATTTGACAGTTCTACCCGCGATCTTCATGGACAGAGTATAGCAGACCGCTCCTGCAGCCACCAAGAAGTTATCGCGAAAATCAAGTTGAATAAGGTTACTACTTTAGTATAATTAATCATGAATAATTACCCCGATAACAAATCAAAAAAGATGCCGGTCAGTGCTGCCATGTCAGATTTACAAAGAGTGTGGAAGATAGCGGATACTATTAAACTGTCACAAAGGTCGCTAGTAGGCCTAGCATATAAGGACTTACTAAAAATTGCCTACATACCTCAAAGTATTAAACCTGTTCGTAGCTAACAATTGAGCCTATGCAAGCCGAGAAATTCTATGCTATGGTGTAAGTAGATTAGTAGGCTAAATTTAGTAGGAACTTAGCAGATGTTAAACGGAGGAGACGACGGTAATTATAAGGAGTTTCAGGATGATGAGCCTTTGGGAGACTCTGACCGCTGGCAAGATTATCATAAACCCAACAGTCCTGAAAGTGCGCATATAGTTGGCGGTGCCGCAGCTAAAAGAGGTATCCCGACTGATGTTTCCAGATGGCTTAAAAATGGTTACAATCCAGTTCAAAATGGTAATTAAGTATTCTCAATAAAACCTATAGCATGTCCTACCGAAACTACCTCAAAACCAACCCACAGGCAGCCACGCCTCAAAATAATAAGAAGGACCAGGATATGGCCGAAGAGAAGGTAGCGGATGAAGCATCTCTAGAAGAAGCTGGTGAAGATGTGGTTTTAGATGATGATTTAGAAGTAGAGATTGATTTGGAGGGTGATGACGAGATTGGCGTCGAGGGTGCGGCCAGTGATGATACTGCGGGTGTTGATGGCGTAACTGCTGACACCGGCGATTCTTATAGCGCTGGAGTATCTACAAATGTGGGGACGACTACAACTAGCGGAGATGCAGGAGTCGAACCCGATCAGACAGACATGTCTGATTTTATCCAAATTCTAGCTAGCAAGCTGAAATTCCCAACCGATGCCAAGAGAGACGACTTTACCGCCGAGATGGTGGGAATATTCGTGGAAGACTTGGTAGCAGGTCTTTATGATATCTCGGAGTTCGCAGATATGCTGGAGTTATTTGAAGAGGAGATCGCGGGATACAACCACCATGACGACATATTGGGTGCGACCGCTAGGCTTTTAGGTAGAATTCCCGAACAGAAGAGGTTCAAGATAATTGCAAATTCCTACCAGAAAACGGGTGATAGACTGCTCAAGAAAATGGTGGAGAATAAGGAGTTAACTGAGGCGCAGGTGGCTGAAATTCGCGCTGAGGAGAAGGAAATCACTAAGAATAAACAGCTCGCACAGCAGGCCAAACAGAGTTCTCAATC
>CALFHW010000098.1 GCA_937876695.1 uncultured bacterium | reverse complement strand
CCAGAAACCCCACAATGTCCCTTCCCGCACCAGATGGATAGAGATGGGCCGAAGCTCCCTGGCGAGAAAATGTCTTCACCTGAGACTCCTTTTGAACATTTCATCTCTTTGCGCTGTGGATTTCCCCCTACAAAGCGCTGGAATGTTATCCTAGCAAAGATCAATGCTAAGCATCGGGACCCTGGGATTGCAATAGCAGAGTTAAATGCGATCTTAGGTCCAATAACTAATGATCTTGAAGGACTTACACTTTCTTGCCGTCCATCAATGCTAAATGAGGACGACATTGGGGCCACCGATACCATAGAAAACTTTATACGAATTTGGCATCCAGATAATAGAGTGGCATATCTTGCAGACCCAAGCAAAGACCTTAATAAAAGGGTGAATGAGCAATGTGCCCAAATAAGTAACGAAGAAATTAAGAGTATCATTGCAAACATGCCTGACCACACCAGAGGGGGGAAGGCTAAAGTCTACTTGGTGGAAGAGTGGTTGGGGCAAGTATTCGGATTGGCATTTGACAGAACACTAGCTAGTATAAAAACTGAAGCCGAGAAAATGAGTTACTTTTCTAGCCATATTGATGGAACCAATACATTTGCCAAAAGCGTTGAAGGATTACTAAAGGAAAATACAAGATTAGTACCTTCTATTTTTTTGGGTATCATTGACAAGACTTGGAGTACGACAGGTTGGAGAGTGTCGAGGGTTGTCGACCAGCTCATCAGTTATGGCGAGAGTGGACTAAACCCACTTATATATGGACTGCGAATAGGCAAAAATGGAGCTATAGGCAATGACTACCCGATACCAAGATGTGTTGACATCACTCACAGTCAAGGCAGAATCGAAGAAATCTCTTTGAACCCGGAAATAGTTCGTAAAAAAGCTGAAGATATCAAAATTGTGAACACGCAAAATCGTTTAGTGATGCAGACACTGCAAACTCTTTCTACAGAAGCGAAACTGAATGAGATGCAAATTCTATTCGATCCAGATCACTTTGGCTTCCACTTCGGTCCCCAAGCTCCTTGTCCTGTGACTTACGCAGATAAAAGCGGGGGAGAAGCATATCTTCCACAGGTACAACTGGCTTTGAGAACACTTCAAATCATACGCGAATATGAGAAAGAACATAGTCCCAACCTACCGGTTAGACTTACTGCTGCCTTAATGCATCAAGCAGGTAAGCTGCTCGAAAAACCGATAAGGAAGCATAGAGGAAGGAATGGGCGTAAATAATTATTGTAATGACACAAATAAATGACGTCAGAAAACATATTTGACTCAAAATCCCAACCTGAGCCAGAAACCCCACAATGTCCCTTCCCGCACCAGATGGATAGAGATGGGCCGAAGCGCGCTGGTGAGAAGCTGTCTACGCCTGAGACAGAACAGCCAAAGCATTACAGAAGCCATTTTGCCGTTTCTTCAGACACATTATATAGAAGACTAGTAAATTGCTTTATCACTTGTCCAGGAATTGCTCCTGACGAGGCGGAAGAACTTATAAGCAATCTATTGGCAAGCATATTGGTTCGTTACCGAGGTTTAAGCATGGGCTTTACAGTTTTCCCTCAGCCAGTTGCTGAAATAGGCACTGCTGAGACCCTAGCTGAGTTTAATGCCAAAACGCCTCTAGGGACGAGGACAAAACAGTTAGCAGAGCCCTCAAAGAAGCTGAATGAGCTTATAAACATGAATTGTAATTTAGTCACTGATGATGAGATATGGTCAGCAGTAAACAGAACCGCTAGTTTCAATGGTGAGAAAATCGAGAGTATCCTCTGGATAGAAGACTGCATACAAAGCGTAGCTGAAATAGCATTTAGTGATAGAGCTATTAACCAAAGTATCCTCGCTACTGACCCGGGCCTGGTGGGCTATTTTGCCAAACACTTCAATGGCCGTCTCACTTTTGCCAATAATGTTGAGGGGATAGCGGGGGAGAACAAACCTCTGATGTCATCAATTATAGCGGGATTAATGAAAAAAATTATGAGTGAGACGGGCTGGGGGACACATGAAATCCTAGACCAACTCCTAAACTACGGTGAAACCGAGCTAAACAATGTCATATATCGACTCCGGATTGGAAGGAATGGCGCAATAGGGAATGATCACCGGCTGGAAGACTGCTTTAATATTGTTTTCAGAAGAGGCCGCCTGATTATGGTGTCGGCCAATAAAAAAATAGAAAAAAAGAAAGCCGACGACATAAAAGCACATAACACCGATAACGAAAACTTTAGACAGGTGTGGACAATACTTTCGCGAAAGGCAGAAGCAATGGGCATAAAAATATCGTTTGATATTGGAAGTCGTTTTGGACTAAATAATGGTAATGGCGGCGTATGCCCAGTTACATATGCTGACGAAAGCGAGGGAGAAGCTTATCTTCCACAAGTACAACTGGCATTGAGGACGCTGCGAATCATCCGTGAATATCAAGAACTGCATAAGCCCAGCCTGCCAGTTAGATTGAAGAATACGTTGCTGCGCCGGGCAGGCAATCTAGTTAAACTACCTTTAAAGAATACTAAGTGGAAAAAATAGAAACTGGTTACCCAGAAAAACCGTCTGGTCCTTACAAATTTATACTTCAGCTCAGAAGCTCGAAATTACCTAATACCACAGACATAACAGGCAGGTTGGTTGTGAGGGAAACTTGTAAGGTTGGCAGCCAGCAGACTAGCTTAGAAGAAATGATCGCTCAAGATGCAGAAATTCAAGCATTCTTGAATAAAGGTCCATTAAACATCAGCTACCATATTGACCCAAACACCGACGATCTCAACCAAGAGAAGATGAAGTCTGTGTATGACATTATGACCGATCAGGCTCCGCACCAAAGGATTAAGTTACTGGCACCCGCAGCAAATATCATAGATGCTGCTGTTGAGGACAGTTGTAAGCACTTTGACGAGCAGAGCATAAGAATAATCGTTGGGAGCGCAGTGGCAAGTTTTCATGGAAGACAACCGAGTCTAGAGGAACTAACGAATCTAATTATACTTCCTTGTTATCAAGAGGCTTTCGCCAGAGCAGAGGCTGCGATAGAAGCAGTACCTGCTGACCTGAACTTAGTAACAGGAGTAATAAATGCAACCCATACATTTGCAAACACACCCAAAGAACTACTCCACGAGAACTATGTGTTATTGCCAAATATATTCAAAGCTATTCTCACCAAAACCTTAAAAATAAGCCAATTAGGTCTTAAACAATCTGTCCAGCTAATACAAAACTATGATAGAGAAAAATTGAATTTAGTTATTACCGAACTCAGAAATGGAATAAATAGTTCACTGGGTAATTCAGTTCGAATTGGAAGGAGACTCGACGTTACCTTAAAAAGTGATCCTGCGGCAGGAAATAGTTTGACCATTGAACTGAACGCAGAACAACAGAAAAAAAGCATTAAAAGCATAAGAGAAGCAAACGAATTCAATCACCAAGTCAGATCATCTTTACTTGAATTGACCAAATTACTTAGGCAAAAAGGACTAGATTTAGAATTACCGGAGGAACATTTCAGTTTCTACTTTGGGCAGAGAGCTCGATGCCCAGTTGAAGGGGATTCCCCATATACCGAGCAGGTGTACTTCTTGTACAGGATCTTAGCTGTTGTCGAGCAGTATTTATAGCTGAATTTACAGTAGTCCTCTAAAGCCTAAACCATATGGATAAACAACCAATCATTCCAGAAAGCCAACTCAACCAGCAATATTTCCGGATCTCTTTGAAAGTTAAAGATAGGGAAACTGGTGGAAGCATGCCTCCCATTATAGGAATGCTAAAAACTACCCTAGCTCATGGTAAGCTTTCAGATCTATACGGGGCTTTACAACAAAATCCTTCCATCATTGAGTTGATTAATAACAGTGGGCTAAAGGTCAGTTATGAACTTTATGAAAACATTGGCGAAGATTTGGGACCAATAGTACCAACAGAAAATATAATGGCTGATCAATCGCCAGGAAAGAGAACTATAATGATTCGACCCGCAGGCAATATTCTAAATGCAGCTGTTGAGGATGCCTGCAAGTATCTAGCAGATGAGGAGTTAAATCAAATTGTTAGCAAAGCCATCTCTAATTTTCATGACAGAAAACCTGATCCAGCGGAAGTCACTAACCTTATCGTGAAACCATGTTATGAAGCAGCATTTGCAAAAGCGATCTCTGCGATCTCAGCAAGTGCCGCAGAACTGGAACTTGTAAATAATATATTGAACGGGACTCACACATTTGCGGACAGCGTTGGGCAGCTTGCGGAAGAAAACTATGTGCTATTACCTAATATATTCAATGCTATTATAATCAGGGCAATGGGATCCGGTAAAATTAATTTTAAGGATGCTGTGTCCCTTTTGGCAAAATACGATCCAGATAATCTAAACGAGGTTGTTACAAATCTTAGATATGGAGTAAACGCTTCCCTTAGTAGTGCCACCAAAATTGGAAACAGACTTAATATTGATCTATCAGTAGCAGAATCTGGGGAGAGGAAATTGATTATCGGACTAAACCAAGCAGAACAAGACAAAAGCTTAGAGCAAGTAAGAGAGGCCAATCAGCTAAATTCAAAACTGAGGAAGCTTCTAATTGGTTTCTCAACAATTCTCAAGAATGAAGGTATTGAGCTATTGTTTTCTCCAAGTCATTTTAGCTTTAACTATGGACAAAGATCTATGTGTCCGGTTAGTGGACAACTACCTTATACTGAACAAGTCGAATTCATGTTTAGAGTGTTAGCAGTGCTTGAGAAATACTTATAACAAGCATATACAGGATCTAAGATTTAACCTTAGTTTAGTCATGACTCCACTAATAATATAAATGTCACCTTCCGAAATACAACCCCAATGTCCATTCCACGGACCTTCAGAAGTCCCTCAGCCAGTGCCGGAGCAATTACGATCTGACGAGCTTCCTTTTGAGCATCTAATCAACTTATCTTGCATATTTTCTAATGGTCGCAAGGTAATTGTACCTATAAGTATTAACAACCAAGAAAGCGATATCGGGGCAACTATTCATGCTCTAAATTCTATATTGATCACAATCTCAATAAAAGACCACGGCGCAACACTCTCGTTAACTCCGACCGACTTAATGATAACCCAGAACAGAACCCCAAATACAATCGATAATATTCTTAACAAATGGCACCCTGAAGAGAGGGTAGCGCGGCTTTCAGAACCATCCAAGGAGTTAAATAGAAAAGTGAATGATCACTGTGACTTGATCACTGATGAAGTGATTTTGAGTATAGCGACGACTTTACCTGAGAGACCAGTTGGTGATTGGGAAAGAACTCTTTGGGTGACTACTCTAATGGGTGAGGCATTCAATTTAGCTTTCGAGGGGGCTAGAAATGGCATAAGAACCAACATGAAACCAGGTAGTAAGGCTGGTGAAGTGATCAGTGGAGTGCTAACTTACACAAAAACTCCAAGCGAGTTGCTCACTGAAAATGAAGACTTAGTTCCTTCCGCTATGGCTGGCCTAATCAGGAAGATATATCAAACGACGGGTTGGCGCCACCAGCGTGTCATTGCGCAACTTGCCAAGCTCGATGAGCAGAAACTAAATCAGGTCATTTGGGGACTACGCATAGGTAAGAATGGCGCTGTTGGTAATGATTACCTCATAGATGCCTGTTTTTTTATTACCCACCTATTTGGGAGGATAAGACAAATAGGTTTAGACCCGGAAATATTACAGAAGAAGGCTGACGATATTGTAAATGTGAACAAGCAAAATCGTCAATTAATAGAAATGTTTAAACAGCTATCGGCAAAAGCCGACCTTAACAATATGCAGATTCTGTTCAATGAAGAACGCTTTGGGTTACTTTATGGCTCCCAAGCTCCTTGCCCTGTTACCTATGCAGATAAAAGTGGTGGTAAAGCCTATTTGCCACAGGTGAGACTGGCTCTTAGGGTTCTGAGAATTGCTGATAACTTTGAAAAACAACATAGGCCAAACCTGCAGACTAGATTTAGATCGGCGTTGATGCATCAAGCAGGCAAACTGCTCAATCGGGCTAGATAGAAATGATCCCCTACAGTAGTCCTCTGATCACCTTCATAGCCAGGCCAGTAAAGCCGCCGATGAAAGTAAACGACACTACTAGGATAGGAATTACTACTAGGTAAGAGACTGCTACGTCGGTGCCAGTTGCTACGCCAGTCAGTAGTGTCCAACCGGTAATTACTTCGAGTAACATGAATACGCCTAATACCACCACCAAAACTGCTGACAGGACTAGTCCAGTAACTGCTCCCAACTGAATTCCACCCAAAAAGTCCTTAACCTGCACATGGTGCAGTCTGACTACGATGTAAGAGGCAATGACTACGGGTACGAATAGGTAATAGAACTCTCTGCTCTCATCGCTAATGCGGTAGCTCGCTAAAACCGCACTGGCAAGGAATGTAAATCCACCCACCAATAAGGCCTGGCTGTAATATCTAGGTTTCCAGATATCTTTTCTAGCTGGGTCGACATTGCGGTTGAACAAGTAATGTCCAACTCCAGCAACTACCATGTAGCTAATAGAAAATAGAAGGTATGAAACTAGAGTAGAGACCATACTCTCGCCGCCGATTTGCCCGTAAATGAGCACTTCGTAAATGATATTGACCATAATCAGTGACAGTGCTAGCAAAAGACCGAACTTAGCACCGCTGATGAAATATGTCTTGGCATCCGCATAGTTCAGGTAGGGTTGGATGCTCAAATAGTAGACGCCGATGATAGGTGGGAATATGTATTCCCACCGAATAAGCATAAAATCTAATAGTTTCGATACGTCCAGTAAGTAAATTCCTAGCAACACTAAACCGATACCGACACCAACTGAAAGTTTCCGAAAATTAAGATTTTGCATGTTTTTTTGATTGGGCAATGTTATTCTTATATCAATATAATTTGAATAGAAAGATAGTGCAACATGAATCCTAAAAAAATGCTCTACATTATACTGATCCTCACTTTTAGTAGCGCCTTCTTCATCTGGAGCTGGGGGATCTCAAGCCTAGGAGTTGAATTGGAAGGTGGCAGGCTAAATCAATACACCAGTAAAGTTCTAATAATGACTGCGGTATCTTTGATGGCGCTCAATTTCCTACTGGCAACCAGGTTGAAGCTAGTTGAGAACGTATTTGGAGGCTTAGATAAGAGTTACAAAGTCCATTCTGAACTAGGAAAGTATTCATTTGTGCTGATTCTGGCGCATCCAATTTTACTTTCTATCTCCGCTCTTGGAACTGCTGCATTTGCTAGATATTATCTACCTAGTAGTTTAATCGCCTATAACTTAGGGTTGGGGGCATTGTGGTTATTCGTACTGCTAATTGCTCTGTCAGTGTTGAAGCTATTGCCATATCACTTATGGAAATTAACTCATAAAATCATGGGACTGCCAATGATTCTGGCATTTTTGCACGCCATACTGATTGAAAGTTATATCTCGCCGTTTGTACCATTCCAAATCTGGGTATATGGTTGGTTTGCAGTTGGAATAGTCTCATACCTATATAAAGAACTCGTCTATCCGTTGCTGCAAAACAAACACTACGTAGTTGACGGTGTGCGCTTGCTCGGAGACATCACTGAGTATTGGTTAAAGCCCGTTAGAGAGGGCAAGGGGATCAGTCAGCCTAGTGCAGGGAAGTTTGTATTTGTGAAGATAACCGGCAATAAGCAGATTAGTAATGAGGAGCATCCATATTCTATTTCAGCTGTGGATGGCGAACGGATTAGAATCTCTACCAAGGCTCTAGGCGACCACTCAAAGAAAATGCAGGCTTTGCAGGCTGGAGATAAAGCGATCATTCGCGGCCAACACGGCTTTTTCTCTGCTAGCCATCCGCGCAGCACCCAGAAGCAAATCTGGCTAGCTGGTGGGGTAGGCGTCACACCGTTTTTGGGTATGCTTGATAGCCAGCATTTACAGGGTCAAAATGTGCAAATGTTTTATGCCACTAAGGTTGAAACAGAGGCGGTCTATGACCAGGAAGTTTCGCAGAAGGCGGGAGCACTGCCAAACGTCAAGCTACACAAACACTACAGTGATGCGAACGGGTTTATGAGTGCGCAATGGATAATGGAGCAAGCAGGAATCAAGCCTGAGGATCTGCCTAAGGTTTCCATTCTACAATGTGGGCCTCCAGGCATGATGAAAGCGTTGGAGAATCAGTTTTTGAAACTAGGTGCGCTTAAAAAGCACATAATCTACGAGGAATTCAGCTTTAATTGATGGAGTCAGCTGCCAACCCAAAACATGACCTAGTTATAGTTTTAGATAGAATACGATCCGCTTACAATGTAGGCTCGGTATTACGCACTGCGGAGTGCGCGGGAGCAGC
Source organism: uncultured bacterium (assembly GCA_937876695.1). Taxonomy (GTDB): domain Bacteria; phylum Patescibacteriota; class Dojkabacteria; order CALFHW01; family CALFHW01; genus CALFHW01. Next base: position 4,708 of record CALFHW010000098.1, on the reverse strand, counting down.
CGAGGTGATCACAGTTGGCTATACACCTAGAGCTGACCATCCTAAAGTTAAAAAGACCTCTTTGGGCGCAGAAGAAAGGGTAAAAGCCAGCCATTTTGCTAGTTTAGCTGAGGCTGCAGCGGATCTGAGTGCGCGGGGCTACTCAATTTACGCCGCTGAAAGCGGCTTGGGCGCGCAATCACTTTGGGATGTCAACTTGCCCACTGAAAAAGTAGCTGTAGTCTTCGGCAATGAAGTCACCGGACTTGACCCGCAGGATATTAAACAGCTAGAGCTAACTGCTCTAGAGCTACCTATGTTTGGCGCCAAAGAAAGCCTCAACGTCGCCAATGCCAGCGCCATCTTTATCTACGACATCATCAAGCGCTGGGCGACATCAAGTCTCAAATCAGTATTACCTGTTGTGTTGGCATTCGCAGCCTTGTTAACGACCATACAGGCACAGACAAACACACCTGCTGGGCAACAGACTCCCCAGAACCTGACCAGTTTTGAAACTGCAGTTGAAACCAGCAGCACTATTGGCCCAGCGGATTTTTCGCCCAAACATGGGTCCCTAAAGGATGGGCAGTTGCAAGTGTTCAAATACATAGCAAGTTATGATAGACCTGAGATTGAAAACCTGTCTATCAGAGTGATACTACCCGCAGACAATGCGGGTACTCTCTCTATTGGCCTAATTGAGCCAGTTGCTGGTGCTTCATTTACACCAGGTAGCGGCGACAAACCTTTAAACGTGGCCGAGTTTCTGTTTGAAAACGTAATCATCCCTAAGTCCTACAATCGCTACTTCGCTTCCAGCGACAATTTTACAGAAGAAATATCTCTCTGGGGTGATAAATATATCCGCACCGCCGAGCTAAATATCGATCTCAAGCTCGGCAGCGAATACTATATATTTATCTATGCTAAGCAAAATACCCATCAATACTCACTAATCATCAACAACAACTATAATCTAGACCCTATTAGCATGTGGAATATCAAAAGCGGCTTAGCTTTTGGCAAGCAAATTGACCTTTTCACCCTGGTAAATACTCTGACTATTGCCCTAGGCATCATTCTAAACCGCAGGCTAGTGCATAAATTAAAGGAGGTAAATATTCAGCAAACAAATGCCAGCGACCAAATTCTGTATGCAGGAGTTATCTTACTGAACCTGGCGGTAATTGCTGCCAGTAGCGTCACTAGCGGCCTTAATCCCTTGCTACTTGCTGGGCTAATTGGCAATGCAATTGCCCTAGCTCTGAGCATTAATGCCAAGCAGGCCCCCCGCAAGAAACTACTTCTCAATATCTCTTTAATATTTTGGCTAATTAACATTGTCCTAGTTTCATTGTGATAGAATCTCGCAGAGGCGTTTAGTAAGTTAGCAGCAAGCAGTGAATATAATAACTTAGTAATTCAGAATATGAGCAGTGAGCAAATAGAGCAAATCAATATTTCAATTATCGGTAGAGTGCAAGCTGTTTTTTATAGAGCCATGGTAGAGAAGGTCGCTGAAAGTATGCACCTAAAAGGCTATATCGAAAACACCCGCGAAGGCAATGTTGAAATTGTGGCTCAAGGTGAGAGGCCTAAGTTAGAGGAGCTGCTTAGATGGTGCCAAAGAGGAAATTTCTTGTCGAAGATCGAGGGAATGAGCTACAAATACAGCCCCGTAGTAGAAGAGTTACCTGACTTTTATGAGAAGATTGAGGGTGGAATTATTGCAGATAGAATCAATGCAGCCAAAAATCTGGGTAGAAGAGTCAAAAAGAGGTTGTCAGGCGATATCGAGGCGCCAGCAATACCTAAGCACGTAGTGATTATCCCTGATGGCAATCGCCGCTGGGCCAGAGAAAAAGGCTGGAAACCATGGGTAGGCCATCAGCAAGCTAGTCGCAGCGAACATTTGATGTCCCTTGTAAATGAAGCTAGGAAGATTGGTGTCAAATACCTGACCTTCTGGGCTATGTCTACTGACAACTGGAAGCGAGACCAAGAAGAGGTCAATGTGCTATTTAACATCCTCAAAGAAGGCATCGGTAAGTTCAGCGACGGCGCTAAAAAAGAAGGCATTAGATTTTTGCATATTGGACGCAAGGATAGGCTTCCCAAGGAGCTAGTTGAGACTATTGACGAGTTAGAAAAAGCTACAGCTCACTACACCGAGATGTCGGTGCAAATCGCCCTGGACTACGGAGGCAGAGACGAGCTAGTGCGGGCGGTCAATAAAATCTACAACAATAAGGAGCTGGAGCAGATTACCGCCGATACTATTCGCGAAAACATCGACTCCATCGCCGAGATCCCAGACCCAGACTTGATCATCCGTACTGCGGGTGAGAAACGCTCAAGCGGTGCACTTTTGTGGCAGTCAGATTATGCCGAATTCTACTTCACCGACATTTACTTCCCAGATTTTGGCCCTGAGCATGTGCGTCTAGCAGTACTCGAATACTCATACAGGGTAAGGCGTTTTGGCGGTACTGCTAGTACTGACATTCCAGACAAAAAACTGCGCGAGCCTAAGAAAAGCGAGCTGGATAAGTACACAGCTAAGCCTGAGGCTAATACACTTAGTTAGGTAGCAATTTTATGAAGGGCAAACGCACGCGAGCAAATAGTCAAGGTCTAGAAGGAGTCCAGCAACCTCCTAGAATTATCACCGGGCAGTTCAAAGGCAGAAAACTTGGCGTGGCCGAAGGCTCAAGGCCTCTTACTGACCGCATCAAGACGGTGATCTTCGACGTGCTCGGCCAGAGCGTCAAGGATGCAACAGTTTTCGATCTTTACGCCGGCAGCGGGGCCTTTGGGATCGAAGCATTGAGCAGGGGAGCGTCAAAAGTTTATTTTTACGAGAATAATCCCGAGGCAGTTGCCACGCTGCGCAGTAACTTAGCACATGTGGGAGCAGTGCAAGGCAGTTTCGAGATTATTGCTGCCAGTTTACCGGAAGCGATCCGTCAAAATAAAATTTCTACAGAACTAATCGTGATGATCGACCCGCCCTTTACTCAATTAGGGAAGTTCAACCTAGCACGGCATTTGGAGTTGATCGGCATGGTTGTAGGTAATGCTTCCAACACCGATGATTTACCCGTCGCTATCTGCTTGCGCCTGCCGAGCGATGCCCCCTTGACCACCCAAGCACTCCCGAACCAATGGCAAATCACCCGCGAAAAAGTTATGGGACTGAGCAAGTTATGGTTTTTGCAGAGTATTTAGTTTCAGTAATGTCCTAAGCCGATCAATTGAGGTTAGCCAACTCTGCTATTTGTACCTACTTTACCCACCTTTTTCAGAAGGAATCTTGCAGCAATGCCATGGGATTACCGTTTGATTACTATGAGGTTTCAATACTCCCACAGCATTCTTTTGAGACTCCTATAGCATTACCAGAAGAATCCTCTTGAAAAGAGACAAAAACACTTACACTTAAGTTTAATCCAAAGTTTTATTGGGTTGCCTTATCACTTTGGGTTGTGGCTTTGGCAGATCCCGCCATTCGTAGACTACATCTCCGGGTTTTATCTTTTTGGCAAGTTCATCATCGAGTAGAGTGGTGAATACATCGCCTCTTACCGCTTGTTCGGCGATTTGACCGTCCACCCATATATCTCCTAGGTTGAAACTCAGCGCGCCCACGCTAGCGCCGATGATCAGCAGCTCTTGGCCTTTGGCTAGGTTAACTCCAGCATGGAGTTTGATCTGCACGATTTTGGCTTTAGGGTAGTATCTCTCTACTTTCCCAAGGTTGTATTTGATCTTGGTGGCTTTATTGCCGTGGGCGCCGGCCCACTCTGCAAAGCTTAAGCCTAGATAGAGACCGCTGGACTGGCCTCTGTTGAAAACCGCGCCTAGTTTTTTGCTCCAGTCTCCTATCTTTTCTGGGGTGTAGGTACCCTCCGTAATAGCCGCAATGGCCTCTTTGTAGCAGGTCACCACGTCTCTGACATACTCCGCCCCGCGGCCTCTGCCTTCGATTTTCAGCACCGTGGCGCCAGTAGCAAGTAGCCTATCTAACAGGCCAATTGTGCACAGATCGGCAGAGCTAAACACGTAGTTATTGTCAATGACCAGCTCTTGGCCAGTCTCGGCGTCCTGGACTTTGTATTTGCGCCTGCAAACCTGGCTGCAACGGCCGCGGTTGGCTGAGGTACCGCTACAATGCAGGCTCATGCCGCAGCGGCCGCTCACTGCTACGCACAAAGCCCCATGAGCAAATACCTCGATCTCTACTAACTTACCTTTAGGGCCGGTGATGTTTCGCTCCTTAATCTGCTGGCAGATTTGCGTCATTTGCTCGAGGTTAAGCTCCCTAGCCAGCACAATTCTATCTGCAAATTGGGAGTAGAATTCCACTCCTTCGATATTTGAGATCGATAATTGGGTAGAAATATGCACTTCCAGGCCGTGTTTTCTAGCTAGCTGAATGGCGGCGATGTCAGCCACGATAACTGCGTCCAGCTCAGCCTCTGCTGCCGCCTGTAAAATCTCATCAACTCTCTGTAGGTCCCCATCGTAAAGAATAGTATTGAGAGTTAGGTAGGCTTTGACGCCGGCGCTGGAGGTCAGTTCTCTGATCTCTGCTAGATCGGAAAGCTGGAAGTTAGCGGTGTTGGTGGCGCGCATGTTCATGTCGCCAACTCCAAAGAACACAGCCTGCGCGCCCGCCTGGGTAGCCGCCGCGAGGGCAGCAAAGTTACCAGCAGGAGCCAGTATC
>CALFHW010000097.1 GCA_937876695.1 uncultured bacterium | reverse complement strand
TCCTACGTTTTACCGCGGCTGCTGGCACGTAGTTAGCCGAGACTTATTCCTGGGGTACCGTCCTTTCTCTTCCCCCAGAAAAGAAGTTTACAACCCGAAGGCCTTCATCCTCCACGCGGCGTTGCTGCCTCAGACTTTCGTCCATTGGGCAATATTCCTTGCTGCTGCTACCCGCAGGTATCTGGTCCGTATCTCAGTACCAGTGTGGGGGGTCACGCTCTCACGCCCCCTACCCGTCTTAGCCTTGGTAGGCCATTACCCTACCAACAAGCTGATGGGCCGCAGGCCCCTCTTAGAGCGCCGAAGCTTTAGTCAAGGTTTTCTAAAAGCCTTGACATCCGGGGTATTAGCTATCGTTTCCAACAGTTATCCCCCTCTCTAAGGCAGGTCACCAACGTGTTACTCACCCGTTCGCCACTCTCACCTCAGACGAATCCAACAACCCCGTTCGACTTGCATGCATTAGGCACACCGCTAGCGTTCATCCTGAGCCAGGATCAAACTCTCCATAAGAGAATTTATATCCGTGGTATTACCACGAAACTACTTTTTTTGACTCGAGAACCCAAGCTTTACTGTCTTGTTTTCATCACTCTTCAATTGTCAAGGTGCTTAAAATCCCAACTGGTTTCTAACACAGAGAACAAAAAACGACTCTGAGTGAGCCGCTTCGTTTGTACTTGCTACATCTTCTCTATGCTCTTATGTTTGGATTTAATTTGTGATAGATGTTTTGCTTTTCGCAACGACATCTTCGTTCTCAACAGCACGAAATTGTATCACGCTGTTTATTTACTGTCAAGAACTTTTTCAAAACTCATTTGATGTTCACTTTGTTACTTCTCTGTGTGCCATCAACGAGTCGGGATTATAACGATGGCTTTAAGCAGTGTCAAGGCATTTTACAATTGATTTCAAACTTGCCCTGTCTTTTTCCAGCACATGCTACAGGTATTCTCCCTTTTTTCTGTAGCCTCATACCTTATTATATAAAGTGGTTTTCAGGTAGTTTTTAGTTTTCGCAATTTTGGCAGAATTTTGTCTGGCGTTTTGTGTAATTGGCAAAATGTTTTTCAAGATGATTGACGTCAAATTTGCCAATTACTTGAGTAAACTGCACTAACGCACCAAACACAAACCTTTTTCTTTCAAGAACTCTGTGCGGTTTACTTGATTAACCAAACATTTGCCTGCAGCCATCATATTCACATCGACTCTAATTTGCGTACAACTCCATAATGTACTTACGCAATTCTTCAACTGTTG
>CALFHW010000095.1 GCA_937876695.1 uncultured bacterium | reverse complement strand
TTCAATTTTAAAGAGTTGAGTAGTAATACCGTCTAACCAGCCCTTCTGTTCCACAGTTAGTTCGAATGATCCATTGTGCATATGTATACCTTCCTCAGGAAACGAATTGATAAGCTCGTCTAATAAGGAATCCTGCCCCAGCGCATCAATTATATTTCTTGAGTTTTCTGGGACTACTAAATTTTCTACTAGAGGCATGAGTTTTATCTTTATATGGACCTACTAAATATATTTTTATTAACAAACAATTGGTAGATTATGATTATATCTTAGTGGATCGATCAATATCAAGTGACTAGATTTGCTGTTAGTGTCGCTGTGAATTCTACGCCTCGCCAAAGACTGATTCCATCTCCTCGAGATCTCTCTTCTGATTCGATTTCTGGGCATAGTCGTATAGAAACATCCGAATGACGTCGTTGATACTATAGTAGCCTTCGTGTATTGCGACCCTCCTGACCGTTTATCAGTCACGACTTACTTCCCCTCACTTTTCAGACGTAACCTCGCAGCAATGCTATGGGATTACTGCAGGATGGCTATAGTATTCCCTTACACCATCAGTATTCTTTTGAGATGCCGATAGCATTACCATAAGAATCCTCTTGAAAACACAAGGAAAACACTTACTCTGGTGATAATTACATTAGCTGCAGCAAGCCTGTCAGTATTTCGCGTGCGCACCCTTAAGAGCACCATTTTCTATCTTAACTGAGTTGTTTTTACAGGTTTGCTGGATCTACTTGCTATAATCATTCGCGATGAAAGAAATAGTAACTTTTGAAAAAAATCCTACAGTAATTAGCGCCGGAGCCCTAAGTTTACTGCACTCTGCTGGATTTGATGACAAGCTGGTATCTGATTTACTAGAAATAACTGATAGGCATGCAGGTTATACCGATGTGGTTGGATATACAGAGAGGCTAGCAATGTATAGTAGGCACATGGTCACTTCAGTCAGTGTAGGATGTGAGGTGCTTTCTGCACTCACAATCAACCATATGTTCAGTCCTATGGCCGGGCTATCCAGCGGACAATGCATGAATAACGTAGCTAATCAGGTCTGGGACATGAAAAATACTTTTCTCCAAGATATTGAAGAGGCTGGGTTACCCGTTCCTCTACTTTATTGCGCCTGGGACGCTGGTCATGCTATCGGACTAATGGATTTTGATAGTAAAGGACCAAATCTCAATAGTTCCCTAGTTCTTGATCCAAACTTCCCTAGAATTCTTTCCAGTCGAGAGTATATTAACGAAGGACGTAGGATAGAGACAATTTACACTCCACTCCAAAATGATTTCCCTCTAGAAGTGGACTACTCGCTTCCACTACTAAGAGGTCCTATTGCACCAGAGTACCTACCTGGGGTTTATATAGGGAGACGAGGCCAGAGTTACTATGTTGCCAGCTTTTATATAGAGGAACACCCAGATAGAAACCTACTTTTGCCTGCACTTAAAGTCTTAAATGAACGGAACATTATAACTGCTGCCATAAATATTGAATCCAGAAACGCAGACGAATTCCAGACCTGTCTGCTTGCAACACTATCACGGTTCAACTTTTCGGTGGACCCCACGCTAGGCAGTGATCCGTATTACCAAAAGTTCAACATGCCGATTGAAAGAAGGATTGGCATTATAGAAAAGCGCAGGCTCACAAAGAAGTTGTAAGCCTGCGCATATTTTCTAAAGATTAAGCCCTATAATTCCTTGCTTCGATAGTTACAATACCTCCACAGTTACCTGATTAGAGTAAGCTACGCAGCTGCCGGAATTGTATGCACAAACTCTGACATAGAAAGTACCTGCACCGTCCCAATTTGGAATTGTGAAATACTTGGTACCTGGATCGCTGATGTAGTTGTTGTAACTACCTGCACCGCCGTAAGTTGGGCTCGCAGTTCTAGACCAGACTACTTTGTAACCTTGGCCGGCATTGCCATTAACTGCCCAGGAAACCTTGGTACCGGTGACGTTGCTAAGTGAGATAGAGCTGACATTCACCGAGCTGTCGGTAGTAGCGCCAGCGACCTTTGCAGGAGCAGTTACTTTGACTGCATTGCTGTAGCTATCACAACCGCTACCTGTGTAACGACATACCTTGAAGTAATAGGTCTTACCGTCCTTGACGTTGATCACTGTCTCGCGCTTGCCGCCTTCTAGGTATTGAACTGAGTCGCCTGGATAAGCTGGCGCGCTGCCTGTTGATTTGACTACCTTAAAGCCTTGTGAGACATCCACTCCACTGACACTCCACTTCAGCTTGATGCCGTCGGCTATCTGGCTACCTGAAAGTGAGATACCGGTCTTTGGAGCAGGAGCTGGGGTTGGCGCTGGGGCGGGTGCTGGTGCTGGGGCAGGAGCTGGCACTGGTTCAACCTTTGTCTCAACAGGTTTAGGCTGAATCTTCAAAATTCCCAATTGATCCTTAAATTCCTCATTCTTCTCATCCTGCTCTTTGTTCCACTTGATAAAGGAATCCTTAACTGCTTCTTCGGCATCGATTTGCGCTAGCTTGTTCAAATTGGCGTCACTGGCGTCACCTAAGAAATATTTATTACCTTCGGGAACTTCGATCAAGTCTTTTCCTTCGGATTTAACTTTAACTTTACTCTGGTAGACCTCAACGCCCTTCTTGGCGCTAGTATTGGTGGTCTGGTAAGCGGTGCCTAGAGCCACAAACTCTTGCTGGCCAGTGCGGACTGCAAACTCTCTATCCGATTTAACTACGCGGGTATATACTCTACCCTCGATGTTCTCGATTGCGATTTGCTGAGGATCTAGCGAAGCTAGCATTACCTCGCTGTCACCAGCGATTCTAACTGCACTGCCGTCGTCTAGATTGACGACTGCGCGGCCATCGCCGAGTACTCTGATACTATCGCCTTCAGCTAGCATTTGGCCTGGATTTGCCTCTAACCAACCACTTGGTTGCGTGCTACCCGCTACCACGGCGCTTCTATATTCAACTTTACCTTCAAATAACGCTATCTCAGCGCCCAATTTAGGGTCGAGATCATTATTGCCACTTCTGTTTGAATTAAATACAAATACACCTACAGCTATCACCGCAGTGATAACCACGCTGGCTAGGATTACTCCTAGTGCCAAGCTAAATTTAGGTCGGGAAGTAGCGTTCATGTTTTGTGAGGCAGATTGCCCACTAATATTATTTAGGTGCAATGCTGCGAGCTTCTCATAAAGGTCATCCATGACGGCCTTATCGAGCAGTTTTGCGCCTTCAACTTGGGCCAAAGCACTACTCTCAAGAAGCCTAGCGGCCGCCTGGCTCTCGTCTGAATTGTGTTTTGGTTTAGTTAAAGTGATCATTGCAATAATATTATCGAGATTGTGGTTTAAATATTTCAGTCTGCGGGAACATTTTCAAATATTCGCGCTTGAATGCCTCATGAGCACGGTGGATCAGTACCGTCAGCTGCGGCACGCGCAGGCCCAACACAGCCGCCGCCTCAGCATTGTCCAACCCTCCCTGATATCTGAGGGCAAGCGCCTCCTGGTATCTGGGTTTGAGAGCTTTAAGCACCTGGGCGGTCTGCAGTTTGAGCTCGTATTTGGCGTAATTCTCCTCAGCGCTGGCCTGGGAATCGTCTTTGACAAGCTCCATCAGTTCCAACGGGAAATTGATCTGCACGCCTCTGTTTTGCCGCCAATAATCTATGATTTTGTTACTAGCCACTCTGTAGAGCCAGCTGCCAAACCCAGCGTCTTTGCGCAGGTCGAACTTCGGCAGATATGCCACCGCCGCCAGAAATACCTCGGCAGTCAGGTCTTCAGCTAAGTGCTTGTTTAGCGTGCGGCTGAGACAGAACTGGAAAATTTTAGGGTAATACCATTCATAGAGCTGCCGAAAGCCCTCTAGCCCGGCCTGCGCGTCCCCAACCAGTTTTTTTTCTTGCTGCAAGGTCATGACTACATTGTAGCAGTGTAAAAAAAATATAGAAGTCTACTCAGTAAACCACATAACTAGACTTGAATGCGTTCCACATGTTAGTCTCTAACATATGGCTTCAGAAGTCGATATTGCAAATGATTTAATTGCCAGTTGTATGCGGGAACACTTTCACCCAGGGCTACTACTCACTTACCTAGTTAGCCCTAATGGACTATCTGATCAACATAATCTCGGTGTTGCTAGTGAAAAAGTATGGAATGGAATCGAGTATAACGGTAATAGAATTGATGCTCATTTAACCCAGGGCTACCGACCCAGACTTGCAGGTATTAGCGGTCTTGATTATGAGCCTAACCTTGTGGAGTTGACCGTTCGAATCTCCCCCTTAGATGAGTTATCTAATCCCATCAATGTAAGCATTTTAGGTACTCCAAAACATAACCCACAGACTCCAACCGCTATGATTGGTAAATACTTTCTCGATATCAAACCAAAGCGTGAAGGCATTCCTCATGAAATACAGTTAAAAGTTGTCGATACACTGATTTATCTAAAGGGGATTATAGATGGCTCAAGCCATATCGAGTGACGCCACAACTGATAATGATATAGCTGCAGAGGTAACTGAAGAAAGTAACCCTCTCTCTGATCTGCCGAATCGTTTTGTAGAAAGAATGGGGATAATAATCCCAACTGATCGCAAGGCAGAAAAAATCATCACCCCAGAAACTACTACCACTGAAAATCTGCCCGTCACTCCAAAGACTTCAGAAGTTCTGAATATTCTAAATGACATGTCTTACGAAGGTGGCATTGCATCTAGCGGGCTAGAAGTAAATCAAATCCAAAATAATATTCTCACTCACTTCAATAACACTTTTTATTGGTACCATCCCGATGCACCTCCCTATACCAGACGTATCGGAGGGCTGATACGCCATGAATTAGCCTCGCTTATAATGCCAATTATCGGATATATTGGTATGGTGGATCAAATGCTTTCCACGCCAGGAAGGAAGGAAGAACCAAAAAAGGATATAGATGAAGAACCAGTAGATATAGATTCCGAAGAGTTTAAAGAATGGGAAGAAGCAGTCGGCAAATTTACAGGTACTTTAGAGCAGTACGTTCAATGTTACAAACCAATTTTGGAGATACTCGAACAAGCCGAGAACGAAGGAATACACTCGCTCGTGTCATTGGCAAAAATACCCGACACAATAGCCCCTTCAGAAAGGAAGAAACACAAAGGGCATGAATGGTTAATCATCAATGGTGCGGAAGACCATAAGAGGGAGCAGATGGTAACAATTGAGGAATTCTTTATCATTCGAACTCTAGTAAGAAATGCTCTTATGGCCAATGATGGAAATATTGAAATCAATACTATACTGTCCAAAGATAAAGAGGAGCGCATTCACTACATTACGGATAATTCAACGACTGATTGGGATGCTGAAAAACAGTTGGAAATTGACTCAATGTTTGAAGTCGGTAGAGACTACTCGCAGGCTCCATTGATCATTGAGAGCAGAGGGCTTAAAATGTTAGCTTTTTTAATTGGCCAGTTGAGTGCAGACCTTGATGATACTACTAACGGGTACATCCTAAAACCAACCCTAATTAATGCCTCAAATAAAGGCGATTTTATAAAACACGGCGTAATGTTTAGGTTTCCGATTAACCCCATAAAAAGGCGCCTACTTTCGTAGGCGCCAGTTTTAAACGCTAGCTTGAGCGAATCTCTCCGCTCGCTGGTGCCGTCCCTTAGATTCCGGCGTATGCCTTGATGAAGGCCTCTAACTCTACCTGACCCATCTCGGCAGTTTCAAACAAGATGACTTTCTTCTCTGCTACTCTCTCTAAGAAGTAGTAAGCTCTGCCTGCACAGTTACCTTTGTACTCGATGATGTTGGTATTAGTAATATTTGTGCTGACTTTTGGTGAGCAACTAGCATTATCTAATCTTGCGACTACTTCAGTTGCATCTAGAATTGCATCGCCAGTTTGCACCAAGATATACTGTTCGATTTCGCCAGTACCAGTTGCCAAGCTAGATTTAGTAAATAACTTGCTAGCAATACGAGGGTCGCTGATGAAGCTGTTGGCTCCTGGGTCGATCTCCACATAGCCTGTGATAGTGCTAAGGCCGGTTAGGTAACTAGATTCCATTCTACTAGCAGGTACATTGTAAGTTGGACCAGCTGTAAGTACTAATACTGTAGGAATTCCGACTAACACCATACACGCACAAGCACAGATCACGAACACACCCAATAAAATTAAGATTACATTCTTCATGTACAAATTATTTATAAATTAACTTAGCTCATGCTATCACATATGATAGAGTAAGATAATATGCCAAAAACCATTTTTATCGATGTAGAGACGACGGGACTGGATGCGCGCAAGCAGGATGTAATTCAGCTGGCGGCGCTAGTGGAGATCGACGGCCAGGTGGTTGAGGAGTTCAATAGCAACGTACAGCCGGTTAACTGGGACGCCATCGACATGGGCGCGCTGCTGGTGACGAGCACCTCGATGGAAGATCTCAAGCGCTACCCTCCTGCCCGCGAGGTATATAACGACTTCAGTACTATGTTAGGCAAATACGTCGATAAGTTCGATCGGGCTGACAAATTCTACCCCGCGGGCTACAACGTTGACTTCGACTTGCGCTTCATGCAGGAGTTTTTTGCCAAACAAGGCGACAAATATTTTCATAGCTATGTCAGTCACCGCAGGCTCGACCCTATGCATCTGCTCAGTTTTCAGGCCTACCAAGGCAAGCTAACTCTGCCAGATTTCAAGCTAGAGACAGTCTGCAAGCACTTCGGGATCGAGCTTAAGGCCCATGACGCTCTCAGTGACGTCAAAGCCACCAGGGAGCTACTGAGGAGGTTGATGTAGGCGGTGCGATGCGCTTCAAGCGCAAGCGCTTTTTGTATATCACAAGTAATTGCAATAAAGATACGCTATAATTGTCCCAAATGATCACAAATGCACATGCAACTATAAAGGGAATCATCTTCGACCGGGACAACACCCTTCTCTATTTTGACCAAGCCAAAATCGCTAGCTTGCAGCAGAAATTCAACGAATTCGTGCCGGATTTAGACTTTTATGGATTGATGGCTTATTGGGATAAAAGGGATGGGAAGCTACCTACTACAATTGCCGAAGAGAAGGCTTTTTGGCACGATTTTTGGCTAGTTGAGGTGCCTGCTAAGTTCAATTTGGACCCTAAACAGACTGAAAAACTGCTAGACCTAGAGCCATTTTATTACTCTGTGTACACGCCCTTTCCGGAGACAATCGAGGTTCTAGAAAAGCTCGCTAGCAAGGGTCTTAAACTCGCTATTCTGACCAACTTCGAACTGCCAAATGTCGCCGCTTCCCTCTCTGAAAGCGGCATCGATCCTCAGCTATTTGACAGTGAGCTATTGTTCAATAAAACCATGACTGGATTTGCTAAACCCGACCCCAGGGCCTACCAGTTCGTACTCGAAAAAATGCAGTTGCCCGCCTCAGAAGTCCTCTTCATAGACGACGAGCCAGAGAATGTCGCCGCCGCGCAGGAACTGGGGATGGCCTCTTACCTATTAGTTAGAGGCGACGCGGCAATCAATACCAAGAGCCTAAAAACCATCAACTCATTACTTAAAATAATTGAAAAAATCTAGATGAAAGTTAACGAACTATTCAAACCACTCGAACTTACGCAGGACGACGAAAAAGATTTCCAAGATATTCGTCAGAAAATGCAGCAAAAATACCCTGGTGGCTACACTGTAATTGCTCAATGGGGAAAGACAAGAACGCTGCTCACCTACTACAATTACCTGAAAGAGTACGAGAAAAACCCTGAAATCGCTAGCGACTTTGACCCAGGAGCCATGGGCGACCCCCTAGAGTACTCAAAAGTGATGAGCTACTTCTACTTTGCTCACTGGCGAATGCTCAAAAAGCTAGGGGTGACGGACATAATCACAACTCTCTACCACTTTGAAGCCTGGAAGAGCCGCGGCCCGGAATACGTTGAGGCCATGTTTATGACGCTCAGCAATTTACTCAGCGATTTCATGCTCAAATTTTACGACGAGGGTTATACACCCTACTTTATAGGATTGGATCAAATTCTGGACTTCTACAAACCACAGGATAAAATTCATTCGTTAGCTAAAAAAATACAGGAATTTCAGAGTAATTTCAAACATAAAGAAGGCAATGTCTATTTTGGTCTGGAATTATTCCCTGTGAACAACTACACCTATACCAAGGAGCTTCAGAATATGCAGCAGCATGGCCAACTGGAAGATTTCGTCGAGGACCTCACCTCTTCCAGCGACCCGATTGCTCTCGAAGATAAGCTATATGAGACTAGGATTAAAAAGCTGTGCAACGGCAGAATTCTGCCCATAGATTCCAGTATCATCGGCACAAACTTCAACGGCGATCTGCATATTAGATCGACGCTTTCGGCAGAGCTCAATTATCGCAAGAGATGCAGATTATTCTATTACAGCGGGCCGAGTCTGCTAATGGGCAAAGACCTCTACAAAAAGATCTTTACCGACATTGCTAGCGAGAAAAAAGCCGCCATGAGAAGTACAAAACTAGACTATGCAGGGCAAATCGATATCTCAGAGCTGCATAAACGTGTAGTTAACTCCCTCCAGAACGGCCAGTCTCCAGACACCGTCACTGGGTTGATTAGGTGATCGCCCTTCTAGAACTACCTCTTAGACATATGACGGCTGACCTCGTTCTTCAAACGTGTTAGCGCCTCTCTTTTATCAGTAAAAGTAAAAAGATTGGGTATTAGTCCTACTGCAGCAGCAGCTTTCATTAGTGTTCTTTGGAAGCCACCAATAAACCGAACAACGTCACTCGCATCAGGACCTGCCATCAGGGTCTCCTGTAACCTTTTACCCGTGTCTTCAGGAAGTCCACGGATTATAACCGGAAAGTTTGCCCCAAAGCTTGAGGTAGCAACCCTCTTGGTCCCAAAGTCGATAAACGAGAACAAAGGTACATTTTTTAAAGCATCTAATTCACCACCGACTGCTACGATCTCAGATGTCTTTAATGCGGCACTTAAGAATGCCTCCGACATCCTATCTCCATCATCCGCATCAAAATATAAGCTTCTTTCACCAATCCCCTCCCAATCCACGTTCCCCATCGAGTATGAAAATACAGCTGCAACTAATTCATTTCTGTCATTGAGCATTCTTGTATAATGCAATGCAAATTTCCCTCCCATATCACTTAGTTCCTGTGGAGAGTTGAAGAGAGTCTTGGTATCTGCAAGTAATCCTATTTCTGTGATTGACTTGTGTAGTTCCAGCAAAAGTGGATCAACCGGCTCAAGTTTCTGTGTTTCACCCATATTGGGAACTAACTTTCCTGTATCTCCAGTTTGTCCAATTAAACTCATAGTTTTATAATAGCAATATTATAGACAGAATTCTATATGACAACATGCTTAATAGTCAAGATAGATGCGGTCATTTATTGAATTTCCAGTTGGTCAATCACAGCAAATAATAACTGATTAAACGTAATCGGAGTATAGATTTGTTTGAATATCCATAGTCTTTCCAATTCCTCTACCCGTGCAGTATTCTGGGTTTTCATGACGTTTTTAATGGATTGAATACTCTCATTTATTCTTATGTGGGAGTTATCTATCTTCATTCTATAGTAGTTTAAAGCTAAAGCGGCCCAAGTAGTCTCCTCAACTGTGCCAGTACTTAGACCGGCAAAGGTTGTAAACAACCCTGTCTCTTTTTTTGCAGAAAGAATGCTGGCGACAAGCCGGTCAATATACTTCATGCAATCAAAGCCACTGACTTGTGAATCAATGAGGCCCACTAGCAGAGAGTATTGCACATAAAGGGTTGAGGCGTTGTATTTGTCGGAATAAAGTCCATCGTCGATAATTTTAAATATAACCTTCAATAAATCACCTTCTATCCCATCGACCAAACACTGCGCGGACAGAAGATGCGCCAACACAGATGGAGAGAATCTATTATCTTTCTTGTAAGTTGAATATCGATAATCACTATCAGAGCTGTAATAGCTCCAGGCAAATCGCTCCTCTTTTGCGCCCCAGAGTCCTAAACTGTATAACGCCTTCATTAACATAGATGAAGTGTCCAGGTCATACAGCTCAAAGCCTTTAGCAATTGAGAATCCTTTTTGAGGATGGTAGTCGCCTGGATGGCCGCCGAAAAGTTCCAGTCTCTTCACCTGATCCAACGACGCATCCCGCACCTTACTTATTTCAAGTAAACCAGTAGTTCTGAGCACTTCGATAGCAAGCGGGAAAAAGAATCTGTCACTTTCGAAAAAAGGAGGCACACCTTGTAGAGAAGTGACTTTGTTAGTTAGGGCGCTAACAAGCTCGCTATTGTTTTGATCGAGTTCATCTGCCATCTTGATTGTTAACTCCGGTGAGTTGAAAGCGAACACCTCTGTATTTGCGCCCTTAATCACTTGCTCACGAAATCCATCTTCAAGTTTCAAATTATCGTCGAGACCCTCAGGGCTGAATAGCAACACTTTCGAGGTATTTGCTAGCCTCTTTTCTCTTAGTTCGCTATACTTTCTGCTGAGCTTGCCCCCACTAAATTCACTAATTTCTTCTAAGAACTTCCCTGTAATGAGTTCAAACCCTACTGTTTTTTTAGAATAGTCATCCAAAAAAGTCTGTTCCGCTTCTAGAAACGCGATTAATTTCAACTTTAGTTTTTCTAACTCAGCCAAACGGTATGCACCTACCTTTACTAACCTTTGGATTGCTACGATAACCAGTAAGTTAACTGCAAAGTTGTAGTGATGTGAAATGTAGTAATTATTTACATTTCCACCTTCTACGATGCAAACGTGTTTGCCGATGGATTTGGCAGACTCGAGTATTCTGTCGACAGCATAATTTCGCAAATTGGAAAGTGCTTTAGGATTTTCTATAAGCAAATAAGCAAGTCCATATATCTGACCAGTATACGGCTCTTTTTTATCAAACTTTTTTATCGCTGACACTAGCTTATCCATTTATATCGTCAATAAGGTGCATAATTATTGAATATACAAGATTATATACTGCTCTAAAATGGATATTATACACGAAAGTTTCTAGAGTTTATGTGACGGATTGATTTTCTACTATTTTGCTGAACTAAGAAGCCAGTGAAGAAAACCATCTGTTGATTGAAGGGCTGCTGCTAGTCGCTAACTACGCGCCGTGTGGGGATTTGATTCTCCTCAATAGACAAAGTAGACAAGTCTATATCGAAACCCTTGCCATTCGGCGTGCTTAGGTCCATTAAGATGAATTCTATTTCATACTCCCAAATAAGGTCGCTAATTCTAGCATTCCTTTCATCAGCTGTTATTCTTGTATTGACTACTAGATCCCCACGTTGCCCTAACAATGAAGTGACAGCCGCTCTCTCTAGGATGTCATCCTTTCCCTTTGCAACACGTACTCCATATTTAGCAATGTATGCCAGAAGGGCCGTCTTATAATCATATCCAAGAGCATTACACAGATCCTTTGGGAAGTCTTTCCAATGATCTCCTTCACCTTGAAAATCAGCTACATGTCTAATTCCAAGGGCATATTTACCTACAACATCCCCAACTTCCTCCAGGAGCTCCACTGGATCTTGTCCACCTTGCTGAGCATAGTTTGCTTCTGCTTCAATCAACTCATGTAATTCACCCCTCTTCTTCTTTTTCCCTGCCTCATTTGTGAATTCCACAGCAAAAATCTTAACTACGGCATTTGGAATTGTAATGTCAAGATCTTTGTCGTGCCTGGCCTGTAAATTTACCTGCTCTGTCAGGCGCCTTGCGATTAGCTCGAGATGATCGACGTTAACTTCAGTGTTACCTATGGCCAGAGCTATATCATTCTGCAATGAAAGAATTTCAGGGGTTGGAGTTTCTCCTTGAACGGAAACAGACATGTTTTATACTAATGAAATTATTGTTAGGATTGTATCACAGGGTAAATCCAAAACCCGCAATAGTTGAGTTCATTC
>CALFHW010000094.1 GCA_937876695.1 uncultured bacterium | reverse complement strand
CCTCTTTACAACCACAAAAATCGCGGTATAGTGGGCGGCTCGGACGGACGAGGCGGTCATCAAGTCGCTTCGGGGTCTGGCAGAAGAAAGTTTCGGTTGAGGTGTTGACGGAAACGAAATCTGCTGTAAGATGTGCGGCTCCCTCGGGCGAAACGCTCGGCGGTCTGAAAGGGCCGGAAGGGGTTGGATCTTTGAAAGTGTGCGCAGGAAATTTGTGCGGACGCCCGCGAGAGGACTTGAAGTCCAAACGTGAGTGTCAACCAAGAGTCAGCAATGAACGCTTGGGACAGGCACTTCAGCTCGAAACTTAAGGCCTTCGGGTCTGCAAGATTTAACTGAAGAGTTTGATCCTGGCTCAGATTGAACGCTGGCGGCATGCCTAACACATGCAAGTCGAACGGCAGCGCGGGGGCAACCCTGGCGGCGAGTGGCGGACGGGTGAGGAATGCATAGGAATCTGCCCGGTTGTGGGGGATAACGTAGGGAAACTTACGCTAATACCGCATACGACCTTCGGGTGAAAGTGGGGGACCTTCGGGCCTCACGCGATCGGATGAGCCTATGCCCGATTAGCTAGTTGGCGGGGTAAGAGCCCACCAAGGCGACGATCGGTAGCTGGTCTGAGAGGATGATCAGCCACACTGGGACTGAGACACGGCCCAGACTCCTACGGGAGGCAGCAGTGGGGAATATTGGACAATGGGCGCAAGCCTGATCCAGCAATGCCGCGTGTGTGAAGAAGGCCTTCGGGTTGTAAAGCACTTTTGTTTGGGAAGAAATCCGTGTGGTTAATACCCGTACGGGATGACGGTACCGAAAGAATAAGCACCGGCTAACTTCGTGCCAGCAGCCGCGGTAATACGAAGGGTGCAAGCGTTAATCGGAATTACTGGGCGTAAAGCGTGCGTAGGTGGTTTGTTAAGTCAGATGTGAAAGCCCTGGGCTCAACCTGGGAACTGCATTTGATACTGGCAGGCTAGAGTGCGGTAGAGGGTGGTGGAATTCCCGGTGTAGCGGTGAAATGCGTAGAGATCGGGAGGAACATCCGTGGCGAAGGCGGCCACCTGGACCAGTACTGACGCTGAGGCACGAAAGCGTGGGGAGCAAACAGGATTAGATACCCTGGTAG
>CALFHW010000093.1 GCA_937876695.1 uncultured bacterium | reverse complement strand
ATGCAATAGATATTATTTTCAGTATTCTTATAAAACTGATTGATAGACCTAAATAGCCAATTGTTTTATTTAGGGTAGGGTAGATTTTCTCGGCAAACACAATCAGGCCTTTGCGCTCGCCGCTATAAGCAAATTGTGGTGACATAGTTATAAAGCCTGCACCAGTGGCCATATCTACAGTACTGTCGCCAGCCTCAATATTTATCTCAAAGGCCTTGCCTGTTTTGCCGGCAATTTGTTTGATAAGTTCCTGAGGACTTGTAGCTAGCTCCTCCTCGCTGTCGAAATCAGTGTTTCTACCCGCCAGAAGTGCCAGTATATTTGCCACAATTATGATTGTCCAGAAGCTAGCTAGAATTATTGACTGACTAGTCACTACTCGGTAGCGCCCTCGGGTTGTGCAGGCTCGGCGCTGACAATAGGGTACTCGTACATATAAACAGCCACATCCTCATTGAACCTGGATTTCTCGGGGGCATTTGCAACTGCAGGCTGCCCTTCGGCGGGGCTCTCCTTTTTGTATACAGTCACCTTGATCATACTTTCGTCGCCACCGAATTCTTGTTTAAGCCAATCTATGGTGGCTTGTTTAGCACCGCCACTATAATCAATGATCTCTATACCTACTTTACCTTCAGGTTTAGCCTTAGTCTCGGTCACAACCTCTCCCATTATCCAGCGGTAATCGCCACCTTTGAGTTTAACAACGGGGTTTTCGTTAGTCCAGGCCTTGCCGGTCATGTTAAGACCATATACCTTTGATTTATTTTTATATAGACCGTAGTTGTCGTTGATTACCTTGAGTTTATTTTGTACTGCTTTGAAACTATAATCACTAAACTGATAGTTGCCTGATGAACTGGCGATCAGCCCGCCGCCTCCAAACCGAGGGTCCATTACTACTGAGGCTGGATCGGTGTCGGCCTTGCCCAGCAGTGCAAATGCACCTAGAATCGTCTCGAGATCTACTCCTTCAGCCTCGACTAAGTTACCTAAGTCAGAATACATGCTTAGCAGGAAACTCGCTTTATCGGCAGTGGCCATATCCTTGCCTAGAACCTTATCTTTAATGCCTTTGATAACGTGTTGCTGTCTGCGGCCGCGGTCAAAGTCATCGGAGTACTGTCTCATTCTGGAGTAGATAAGTGCTAACTCGCCATTCATCTGTACTGGACCTCTGTCAAAACTAAACTCGCAGTAGGCTGGTAGGCTCTTGGAACGTTTGCATTGCTGCTGCTTTTCTTTGGAAAGTTCAATATATGGATAGACATCGACATATTTGTCTTTGCCGTCCCTAGGGTCTACATTGACGGTGATGCCGCCTAGCGCATCTACTACTTTTACAAGTCCATCCAATTTAACGAGTCCTTTGTAATGAATTGTTTCTCCAGTGATTTTTTCAATGGTGAGAGCCAGAACTTCGATTGGCTTTTTATCTTTACATCTAACTCCGCCATTATAATAGACAGCGTTGATTTTGATTTTGAAAGGCAAATTATCTTTGCTACAACCCCATGGTGCATATAGATCGCGAGGAAATGAAATCAGACGTGTGTGACCGCTATTGTGGTCTAGTGTCGCCAAGATGATAGTGTCAGTATTAGCAAGGCCTGAACCACTTCCGGACGCTCTGGTATCGATCCCGACTATTAGAGCGCTAGTCTTTCCATCTGTCTTTCGCAGTTGCGGAGTGAAGGCCTCCGTCCAGCAAGATGGGTTTAAGATGTCGATACATGCATCAGCAATACGTTCGCCATCTCCAGTAAATCCATTTGATACTTGCTTTTGCCATCTGGAGAAAACCAGGGCACCGCCGCCTACTAGTACCAGCAATATGAGACCTACTAAAATCACTTTAACAATATTTCTTTTCCCACCTTTTTTGGTGGCAGGTTTGCGGTTGTTAGCTACTCCACCTACAGCTACGCCGCCGCTGAAAGCACTGCCAACTTTGGCATCCTTGCCGACTGCTTGATGAGTAATTACTTGATTGTTGTCGTTATTTCCTAACTGTATTCTTTTCATGAGCGTGCATCTAAAACAATATTAACCAACTTATCGGCGAATTTGTTTTGAGCTCTGGGGACGTGTACAAATTCGACCGCAGTTAATTCTACCAGTAAACTCTGGACTTGAGAATTAAGTTTTTGCAGCTCTGGATGTTTAACTTTGTACTCACCTTTGAGCTGTTTTACAATTAGTTCGCTATCTAAATGGAATAAGATTTTCGCACTATTCTTAACACCTGGAGTTT
This sequence comes from uncultured bacterium, assembly GCA_937876695.1. Classification (GTDB taxonomy): domain Bacteria; phylum Patescibacteriota; class Dojkabacteria; order CALFHW01; family CALFHW01; genus CALFHW01. The sequence goes on along the minus strand of CALFHW010000093.1, from coordinate 106 downwards.
TTACAAGAAACTTAATAGCAGAAATAAGCGCCATGTATTCTGCATAGTTATTTGTATTATCCCCGAGGTAGCTGCTATCAAAGGCGATTAGCTCTTCTTGCTCGCC
>CALFHW010000092.1 GCA_937876695.1 uncultured bacterium | reverse complement strand
TTTTCAAAAAACCTGCAGTAGTTTCGCGCAAAGGTATTATTATTGGAAGGCTGCGAGCGAAGGCTCAAGGCGGGCACTCGGGAGTACTCAAGACTAGGCAGCAGAGACATAGCGCCATTGACGAGTTGATTTTCCAAGCAGGCAAAATCCAGGCCGCAGCTGACTATGAGGTCGGTACTACCACAAATGTCGGCGTTTTTAAGGGCGGACAGGCATTTAATGCAATTGCTCAAGAAGCAATGATTGAATTCGACGCGCGAGTTCAAGATATCGCAGAATTTGATAGACTGCTCGCGCTCTACAAGGCCCTTCCCGAGAGTAAAGCTGACATTGAGGTCGAGCTAGAACTAGAGATCATCGCTGCAGTGAAACCTCTGCCCTACTCCGAGGCAAATAAGGCGCTGTTTGAGCGGGCGAAGAAGGTGGCACATGAGGCCGGGATAGATCTGTATGAGGAGCACCGCGGCGGCGGAAGTGATGCCAATCGCATAATAGGTGTGAACCCAGAGCTAGCTATACTTGATAGCATGGGGCCAGTGGGAGCCTTCGAACATACTACGGGAGAGTTCTTGTACCTCAGCTCATTGCCAATTGCCAGTATGCTGAGCCAAAAGTTGCTACAAAACCTTATAAACTGAAACATTTTTCTAGTTTTTTCGTTATACTGTAGTACGATGGCAAAAAAGTTTAGCACCACAATCAGTTTAGGGAAAATGTCTACTGGCAGGAGTTATGCGCGCGGCAGAAGCAGTCTCAGTTCAAAATCAAACAATCACTTTTCATTAGGCAAAACTATTGGATCGCCCTCCGGCGGTAATAGAACCGGAGCTAGTGCCAACAGAGGCACAGGTGGCGGCGCTCGTGGCACCCTAGGAAAATCCAGCTTTAGAGCCTCGCTCAGTAAGAAACTAACTCCGGCTAGACGCAAGAAAATCACCAAAATCGCCTATACATTCGGGGCGTTTTTGGCTATCTTTTTGTTCGTCGGCTTAATCGGAGGCCTAGTGTATATGCAGGAAATTACCAAGGACCTACCTGATCCTGAGAGACCGTTTGATAACGAAAACTTCCAGACTGAAGCTAGTATTATGTATGACAGGAACGGTAAAGAGCTTTACCGCTTATTTTCAGATGACAATAGGGATATTCTGCGCATCCCTGATGGAGAAGTGTTAAACGATGTGGTCCCACCTCAGCTCAAATGGGCGTTTTTGTCTGCAGAAGACATAGACTTTTATAGCCATCCTGGGTTTAATGTGACCGGTATATTGCGCTGTAGTTTGAGTTTCCTCAGTAGCGGCGCAGCCAACTGCGGAGGTAGTACCATTACTCAGCAAATTGTTAAGTTGGCAGCATTGGAAGACAATACCCGAAGTGCAGAAAGAAAAATAAAGGAGCTAGTATTAGCCTTGCAACTTGAAAATAAGGTTAAAGATAAAGATAAGATACTACTTCTATACATGAATATTGCTCCTCAAGGAGGCAATATGTACGGTGTGAAAATTGCTGCTAAAAACTATTTCAATAAGGATATTAAGGATCTGACATTAGCAGAGGCAGTTACCATCGCCTCTATCCCTGTAAACCCGAGTTTGTACTCCCCAACTCGAGGCAGTGACATAGAGGCCAACCGAGAGAGGCTTGATGCCAGACGTAAAGGGGTGTTACAGAACATGCTGACCTACAAAGACAAGGTGAATGAAGATGTTAGAAAACAAAGGCAGGCGAAGGCCGAGAAGGAAGGTAGAGAACTAACAGAGGAGGAGAAAAAAGACTTCGTCACAGAGGAAGATATAAAAGCTGCCCAAGAGCAGGAGATGGAGTATAAAATCTCAACAGAAAATATTATCGCTCCGCATTTTGTCTTCTTTGCTAGGGATCTACTCACCAAAAGGCCGTACAACAACGGCGAGGCATTTACGTTGCAACAGATCAATACTGGCGGATACAAGATCTATACCACACTTGATAATGACCTAAACAACACCGCATTGGATGTAGTGCAAAATGTCGGTTATGGCAGATATGGAAAGACCTATGGCAGCAACAACGCAGCTATGATGACTATGATACCTAAAACGGGTGAGATTCTAACTATGGTGGGATCGCGTTGTTATGACAACAGGGAGCAGGCTAACTGCAGCGAGGAAGCAAAGAAAGTGGGTCGCACATTTGATCCTCAGGTAAATGTTTTGATCAGGCAGAGACAACCGGGTTCATCCATTAAGCCGATGGTCTACTATGAAGCGATTCGCCAAGGAAAAATCTCCCCGGGATCAAGTATGGCTGACATCCCCATAGATTTCCCAGGCAACTACAAGCCTAAAAACTCTGATGGTAAATTCATCGGCATAAATACAGCTAGGCATATGCTGGCCACCTCGCGCAACATCCCAGCTAATGTCGCGCTATTCTCTTATGGTCCTGATAAACTGGCAGAAGTTAAGCAGAGTATGGGGTATTCAGTCAATATCGATCCAGCCACCTACGGCGTGGCAGCAGCCCTAGGAGCGCAGGATGTACTCGGTGTAGAACATGCCACAGCCTTTGCTACCTTGGCCAATGGTGGTAAATATGTACCTTATGAGGCAATAATGAAAATTGTAGATAAAGAAGGGAAAACTATCTACGAGCTTGGTAATCCAGATCTGGACTACCATGAGGAGCCTAAGCAAGTTCTCGATGAAAAGGCTGTGTTTTTAGTTAACGATATGACCAATCCTAGATCCAAAGATGGTAACGATTCTCCAGTTAAATGGAGAGATGGAAGAGATATTGCCGGTAAGACAGGAACTTCGGAGAATAACCGTGATAATTGGTTTGTTATGTATACACCTGACTTTGTTACTCTAAACTGGGCTGGCAACAACGACAATACCAGAATGAAAAACGGTGCTTTCGGCTCTACCAATGCCGAGCCATGGGCCAAGGCCTTTATGGAAAGAGTTGCTGGCGCCAAATACTTCACTGCCAAGACTCCATTTACAAGGCCAGGAGGTATTTCTAAGGGTAAGATCTGCAGTAAGATCAAAATTGGCAATGTTGAGAAGGAAGCCTGTGAAAATAGTGATGACTACTATATAACTGGCCTCACTCCCCCAGCTTACCAGACTAAGCAGACTGCAACTGTCTGTAAGGATCAGACGGATAGACTTGCTCGTGACATCGATAAGGTCACCGGCAACGCCGAAGAGCGAGAGTTCACTTACATGAAAATGCCAGATGACAGACTGCAGAGTTTCTTAGATAAGTATTTGCAAGGAAAACAAGGCAGAAATGGAGCACCAACAGAAGAATGTAATGTCAGTCGCTCTCCCAATGGTGCCAATCCTTGGGCGATAATCAACAACCCGCAGAATAATGGAAATATAACCGGCAGTTTCAATGTGGGAATAGATGGGCTCTCGCCGAATGGCAGTGTAACCAGACTAGAGATATCTTTGGGTACTAGATTACTACGGACAGTGGAGACTTCTTCTTTCAGTGGACAGCTGGATGTGCCAGCGGACATGCTTTCGGGTAGCTATGATTTTATCGTCAAGGTAACTGATAGCGCTGGCAAAGTCGGTACTAGCTCGGTAAGGGTGAATGTCAGTGGGGTGACGATTAGTCTAAATATCACAGACCCAGCTGCAGGTGCAACTTTGCTCCCAGGAACTAATGTGGAGGTAAAGGTAAGCCACTCAGGCCAGTTGACTGCGATGAATCTACTGGTAACTCCACCTGGTGGTGGTAGCGCAGTTGTCTATGGTATGACTGCCGGAGCTGGAAATACATTCACGTATAATTGGTCAGTACCACTGGCTGCCCCTGGCAGCTATAGCTTGAGAGCTAGGGGTACAGCACCTACTACGGTGGACTCATCAGCAATAACCGTAACTGTAGGACCATAAAGGCGTTGAAGATATAGTCCAATAATCTATGTATTTTTCTAAGGCTATTAACGCACGCGTGTTGACTCTGACCTGCGTTTACTCCGACCTAGAAGTGAGTCTGAACTTGCTGGTGATTTGATCAGCTATCTGAGTTGAGATTTCGTTGGCTTGCTGATCAGTCAAGGTATCCTCTAAAGGCGTAATTTTAATAGTGAAAGTGGCGCTTCTACCCTTCTGCTCATCAAAGTACTCATCGGCTAGGAGCACGTCTATTCTTACAGAACTTGCAGTATTGCCAGTTGTGGAAATCTCTTTAGCAAAGCTAAGTACTTCCCCGAGCTTAGTGTTGCCATGTATCCAATAGCTAATGTCCCTTTGCACACTCGGCAAGGCTGCAATAAGTTTGAACCCACGCTTGCCTGGTAGCGAACTGCTGAGCAGCTTTTGCAAATTCATTTCAAATACAACCATTCTATCTTTGCCGCCGGCTTCAATTATGAGTTCAGGGTGAATTTCCCCGAATACACCGATCAATTGATCGCCTAGAAGTAGCGCGGAACTGCGGTAAGGATGCAGCGCCTTATGTAAATGAGAGCTATTGCTGTCTAACTCTGCCCATCTATAACTACCTTCTGGAATTCGCAGATTTTCCAGCAACTCTTCTATGTCAGCTTTTCTATCTAAGTACCATTCCAGGTTGCTCTGTTCTTTTTTGCTACTACCCTCTTCCGCATAGCTACTGAGCATAGATAGGTGAAAGTCCTGGACAGGTAGTCCTTCTTCAGTATAATTGTCTGCATCGGCGACTCTGCTCAATTCGAATACTTTAACTTCTGAGAAATAGTTGAGGTTTTTGAGAGTAGATTCAAATAACGAAGGAATCAGGCTGGCTCTCACAAAGTTCAATTCGGGTGAAATTGCATTTTGAACCTCGAGTGATTTGTATTTGTCTAACCCGAATAGCTCATGGAGTTGTTTGCTGATGAAGCTGTAGGTACGCAGCTCAGTGTACCCAAGTCTAGTAGCTAAATCTGCAACTTGCCTATTGAAGCTACCAATGGCGGACAGCCTGCTGGCAGTGAGTCTAGCTGTGGGAAGTTTAGGCTCAATATTGTCGTAACCATGAACTCTAGCCACTTCCTCTACAATATCTTGATGAATGCGTAAATCCGATCGGTAGCTGGGTATCTCGAGTTGGGCAATTTGAGGCACAGTCAGCATATTGGCTCTGGAATTTATGCCGCTGCGGTTTAGCACTTTTATGCCTAGTCTTTCAAGGTAAATAAGCGCAGACTCGGTATCAAATGACACGCCTGTAACTCTAGGAATTTCTTGTAAATCAAATTCAATAACTCTGGGTTTACCCTCTAACTGCTCGCTTTTAACCGAGAGAATTTCGCTAGCAATATCTGCCTGGCATAGGTCAATCAAAAGGTTTAAAGCGATCTTAAGACCTCTTTGTACACCTTCGGGATCAACGCCTTTGCTAAATCTAATTCCAGCCTCACTTCTAAGTGCTAGATATCTGGAGGACTTCAGTACCTGTTCCGGGTCAAACTGAGCTGCTTCTAGGATGATGTTGGTAGTTTCTGCCGAGACTTCCGAGCCCTCTGCACCCATTAGCCCGGCTATTCCGTGAATTTGTTTGGTATCGGTGATCAAAATATCTCCACCTGTGAGACTATATTCCTTGTGGTCGATAGCAGTCATCTTCTCACCGCTGCGGCTCTCTCTGACGATAAGTCTATTGCCGGCGACTTTATCATAATCATAGGCATGTAAGGGTTGTCCAGTGGCATGCATTACGTAGTTGGTGATGTCTACTACGTTATTTACAGACCTAACTCCAATACTACTGAGCAGCACCTGTAGCCATAATGGGGAGCTACCGATTTTCACGTTCTTCAAGGTAATAGCTGAAAATTGTAGTGATTTAGGTGTTTCGATACTCAGCTCTAATGATAAAGTCTCGGTTTGCACTGGGTCGAAGTTCACATCCTCTTGCTGTAGATCGATATTCAGCAGGGCTGAGATTT
>CALFHW010000091.1 GCA_937876695.1 uncultured bacterium | reverse complement strand
GCGAAATTCCTTGTCGGGTAAGTTCCGACCTGCACGAATGGCGTAACGACTTCTCTGCTGTCTCAACCACAGACTCGGCGAAATTGCAGTACGAGTAAAGATGCTCGTTACGCGCGGCAGGACGAAAAGACCCCGGGACCTTCACTATAGCTTGGTATTGGTGTTCGGTTCGGTTTGTGTAGGATAGGTGGGAGACTGTGAAGCGGCCACGCCAGTGGTTGTGGAGTCGTTGTTGAAATACCACTCTGATCGTATTGGACTTCTAACCTCGGACCCTGATCGGGTTCAGGGACAGTGCCTGGTGGGTAGTTTAACTGGGGCGGTTGCCTCCCAAAATGTAACGGAGGCGCCCAAAGGTTCCCTCAGCCTGGTTGGCAATCAGGTGTTGAGTGTAAGTGCACAAGGGAGCTTGACTGTGAGACGTACATGTCGAGCAGGGACGAAAGTCGGGACTAGTGATCCGGCACCGGCAAGTGGAAGCGGTGTCGCTCAACGGATAAAAGGTACCCCGGGGATAACAGGCTGATCTTCCCCAAGAGTCCATATCGACGGGATGGTTTGGCACCTCGATGTCGGCTCGTCGCATCCTGGGGCTGGAGTAGGTCCCAAGGGTTGGGCTGTTCGCCCATTAAAGCGGTACGCGAGCTGGGTTTAGAACGTCGTGAGACAGTTCGGTCCCTATCCGCCGCGCGCGCAAGAGTCTTGAGGAGACCTGTCCCTAGTACGAGAGGACCGGGATGGACGAACCTCTGGTGTGCCAGTTGTCCCGCCAGGGGCACCGCTGGTTAGCTACGTTCGGAAGGGATAACCGCTGAAAGCATCTAAGCGGGAAGCCTGTTCCAAGATGAGGTTTCTCACCACCTTCGAGTGGTTAAGGCCCCCTACAGACCATGGGGTTGATAGGCCAGAACTGTACGCCTAGTAATAGGTTCAGGTGACTGGTACTAATCGGCCGAGGACTTACCAACAACATCTAACACTCAAAAGATTGACTCGCATCCACTATGTACTTCCGAGACAACACACAACAAACAAACCCTGTTGTGTGGGGTTTCATAATGTTACGGCGGCCATAGCGGAGGGGAAACGCCCGGCTCCATTCCGAACCCGGAAGC
>CALFHW010000090.1 GCA_937876695.1 uncultured bacterium | reverse complement strand
TAACCGGATTGGGGGGCCTTAGCTGGCGGTCTGGGCTATTTCCCTCTCGACTATGAAGCTTATCCCCCACAGTCTATCTCCGCAGGTGACTGACGCGGCATTCGGAGTTTAACTGGCTTCGGAATCCCGGTAAGGACCCTAGTCCAATTAGTGCTCTACCTCCGCGACGAGCATTCCTGCAGGCTAACCCTAAAGTTATCTCGAGGAGAACCAGCTATCACCGAGTTTGATAAGTCTTTCGCTCCAACCCACAACTCATCCCAAGCCTTTTCAACGGCCACGGGTTCGGACCTCCACGAGGTGTTACCCTCGCTTCATCCTGGTCATGGGTAGCTCACACGGCTTCGGGTCCACGGCATGCGACTAAACGCGCATTTGGCACTCGCTTTCGCTACGGCTCCGTCCCAGAAGGACTTAACCTGGCCACATACCGTGACTCGCGGACTCATTATGCAAAAGGCAAGCGGTCATCCCGATTGCTCGAGACTCCCACAGCTTGTAGGCACACAGTTTCAGGTTCTATTTCACTCCCCTAGCAGGGGTTCTTTTCACCTTTCCCTCGCGGTACTTGTTCACTATCGGTCATCCATTAGTATTTAGCCTTGGAAGGTGGGCCTTCCAGATTCAAGCAGGGTTTCACGTGTCCCGCTCTACTTGGGGTACTGCTAGGTACAGCTCGGATTTCGCGTACGGGCCTATCACCCTCTATGGGAGAGCTTTCCAGAACTCTTCCGCTATCTTTGCTGTTGCCATGTCGCAGCCCCGCAACCCCGCCGTGTAAACACGACGGTTTAGGCTGTTCCCCTTTCGCTCGCCACTACTGAGGGAATCGCTTTCGCTTTCTTTTCCTCAGGGTACTGAGATGTTTCACTTCCCCTGGTTTCGCTTCTACGGACTATGAATTCATCCGCAGATCATCCCGTATAACCGGGATGGGGTTTCCCCATTCGGACATCACCGGATCAAAGCGTGTTTGCCGCTCCCCGGTGCTTATCGCAGCTTGCTACGTCCTTCATCGCCTTTGGGTGCCAAGGCATTCACTGTGCGCCCTTTGTAGCTTGACCAAAATTGGTCTTGCCCCCTCGTCTCTTTGCGAA
>CALFHW010000089.1 GCA_937876695.1 uncultured bacterium | reverse complement strand
ATCTAGCTCCGGATCAGAGTTATTCATCTCGAATTCAAGCCCCAGGATATCTGAAAGCGCTTGAATCAGTGTGTTTTGATTAGCTCTACTGGTTTTCAATACAATTCGATCGTAGCTTTCCTTGAGTTCAATTTCCTCTGGAAGAGATACTGTGTAGCACAATACGACTGCTTTAGGGTCCTTGTCTTTGATTTGTTCGATAAGGGCTTTCTGCTCTGGTGTAGTGAGGTAGTATTCGTCAAATATGTAAACCGCATTTTGCACCTTACCGGCTAGGAAGTCCCTCATAAAAGCCTCTTGGGTTCTTCTTCCTGAGACAACAATCGGTGATTCAAGTGAGAAATTGAAAACAACTAATTCTAGGGTAAGTCCATAGAATTCATCCCTATCAAACAGCACTATCTGCCTCTGATTTTCTTTGGCTTTTGGTTTGGCTGTATCCATATCATCAGAGTCTAGCATAATATTGGCCAAGATTTAAATAATTCATTAGAATGGGTTAATGAAATCAACTAGAGCAACAGGACAGATTCTAGTATTTGTAGTAGTACTGCTGCTAATTATATCTATCACCGTGATCAGTATATCTATTGTGGCGCAGCGCAATGCTCTGCAGGTGACTGGCAATATCGACTACGAGAGGTCATATAATGCTTCGCAAACATTGTTGATTGAATCTATACCTAAAGTGGCAGCGCTGGAATTGAGCTTGCTGAGCCTAACAGATGCGCTTCCAGGAGCTGATTGCGCCATCTCTGAGCCAAGTGGCCCTACCTTTGTTTGCGGGCTAGTCGATGAGACTTCCCCAAATAGCTCTAGGCGCAATGTAATTTCTATCGCCGAAAGTAGGACTTTAGATAATTACCCCGTCGCCAAAGGCGGTTACTTTGATGTAGTACTACAAACTGGCGGAGTGGGCTTTTTCAATGATCAATTGAATGTCAGCTGGTCCGCTGGCTCCGCACTGGACTTGGAGTTGACCTACACCGACAACTCCGGCAGATTGAGAAATATCAAGCAAGTTGTCAACCAAGCTGGCGTCTTAGACACTGCCGGGGCCGCTAACACCATGCAAATTGCCAATCTAGGCGTGGTTGAGGGCAGCCAAAGCATAAATATTGGGATCAACAATATCAATAGACCATCGCTTCCTGGTGGGGCAAATAGATTTAATTATCTGAGAATATCCCCGATTAATCGCAGCGATGATATTACTTTATTGACAGTTACGCCTGGCGCTGTTGCAGGTAGCCAGCTACCAAATCAAGTCAGAGTACTAGAAGCGTTTAGCTATGAGACACAGTCAGCCTCTGGAGCAGCTCCTGTAATCGTCTCCCAGATCCCTAAAAGTCCACAAATAGGGGTACAAGGCTTACAGGCGTTTAACTTCGCCGCCATTAAGCAGCCTTTGTGCGGTAACTCAGTAATAGAAGGCGGCGAGCAGTGTGACGATGGTAATGGGAGCAATACCGATGCTTGCACCAATACTTGTCGTAATGCTGTTTGCGGTGACGGATTCATTCGCGCTGGTGTAGAGCAGTGCGATGGAGGCGCCAGTTGCTCAGCTACTTGCACAATTATAGTAACTCCGCCAGCTCCCCCAGGCCCACCGCCGCCGCCAGTTTGCATCCAGCCAGGGAATGCTTGTTGCCAAGGCCTAAACTGCGATTACTGCTCGAGTCAGTTTGCTAACTCCTGGCCACAAGACCAATTTGCAGACCCAGGTAGGCGCAATTGCACGCCACAATATCCTTCGAGCGTGCCCTGTTGCGCAGCATTCTCAAACTAAGTTCGTCACATTAACTAGTGACGAGATTACTTTCTAGTGAGGAGAATTGTGCGATAATAGATCATGTCCGAACCACTCGCAAGTTTATTACGTCCGCACTCACTAGCTACTTTTTGGGGACAACAGCACCTAGTAGGTAAGGATGCACCAATTTCAAAACTAATTGAATCTAAGACGCTGGCCAGCATGATATTTTGGGGGCCGCCCGGGGTTGGCAAGACTACATTAGCTAGAATCTTTGCTAGCGGCATGGAGGCCGACTTCTATGAGCTTTCAGCCGTGACCACTGGCAAGGCTGATTTGCAAAAAATCGCTCAGCAAGCTAACACAAGTGGCAGACCTACAATTTTATTTATCGATGAGATTCACCGCTGGAGCAAAACCCAGCAGGATGTATTATTGCCGTTGGTTGAAAAAGGAGATATCTCATTGATCGGCGCCACCACTGAAAATCCTAGCTTCACAATTATAGCGCCATTACTTTCAAGGGCTAGAGTGTTTGTATTTAATAAACTAACTGCTGCTGAAATACTGCCCGCGCTAAAATTGGCTGCCAAAGAGCTTGGTGAGAGCGTAAAAGTTGAACTATTGCAGAAGCTGGCAGACGAATCCCATGGAGATGTCAGATTTGCCATTAATGCTTTGGAGCTGGCCACCAAGTTGAAACGGGGTAAATCGTTATCGCTAGTAGATATCGAAGCTGCCTGCCAGAAATCGCTAAAGTACGACCGCAATGGCGAAGAGCATTATAACCTGATCTCGGCGCTGCATAAATCGCTCCGTTCCAGCAGCCCTTCCGCAGCAGCATACTGGTGTCTACGCATGCTTCGCGCAGGAGAAGATCCGCTGTATATAGCTCGTAGAATGCTCAGATTCGCTAGTGAAGATATTGGTAATGCCAACCCCAACGCACTTCTGCTAGCCAATGTAGTTTTCGACACCTGTCAAAAATTAGGCACACCTGAGTGTGACACTGCGCTGGTGCAGCTGGCTGAGTACATGGCCAAGTCTAAGAAGAGCAATGCCGCCTATAAGGCAATAGGGATGATTGACAACGACATCAAACATTACGGTGACTTGGATGTGCCTATGCATTTGAGAAATGCACCTACAAAACTGATGAAAGAGGTCGGTTATAGCCAAGGCTATGAGTATGACCCAGACCTAGCCAGCGGTAAATCAGCTCAGCAGACACTGCCAGATAAACTCAAGAATAAAAAATACTTTCTTGACTAATGCAAACCGTTTGCATTATACTAACAATTAATCGTTAATATTTTATCTCTCCTAAACTATGGAAGCATTAATTGCGGCAGTTGTCATTTCTGTATTATCCCTGAGTGGAATCATTTTAATAAATATCAGGCCTGGAATTCTCAATCGTATTAGTCTCCTCCTGGTGGCTCTGGCAGCGGGCGGTTTTCTGGGTAATGCATTCTTACACCTACTCCCAGAGGCCTGGCATATGGCTGAGGAAGTAGAATTTACGATTTTCGGCGAAAGCACAGTGCCGGTATTCGTGTTGGCGGGAATCGTTAGTTTCTTCCTTCTAGAGAAGTTCTTGCATTGGCATCACCATAATCTCCCCGAGCACAAGAAGGCAGACCATATCCACCCAATTGCTGTCAACAACCTAGTAGGAGATGGTCTACATAACTTCCTAGATGGAATCGCGTTAGCAGCAGCCTTCAGTATTTCTACTGAAGTGGGCTTAGCAGCTGCTCTGGCAATAGTTTTGCATGAAATCCCTCAGGAGATAAGTGACTTTGCAATATTAGTTAAATTCGGATTAAGTAGAACTAAGGCTTTGGTTTGGAACTTCTTGAGCGCTTTAATGGCGATCGCAGGAGTTCTTAGCTATAGTTTCCTGCAAGAACAGATCGAAGGCTTTCAGTACATGGCCTTGGCATTCGTGGCCGGCGCCTTTATCTATATCGCTACATCTGATCTATTCCCTGGGCTCCAGGAAATCAAAGGAATTAAGAAAAATATACTGGTTGTAGGTGCGTTCTTAGCTGGGTTAGTATTGATGTACGCCGTTACAGGTCTAGAGGCGGCTCACTAGCTTAAGACCTTATCTACTAAGCGAAACCAACTTTGCATTGACAATCCAGGACTGCTTCTGTAATATGTTTTATGGATATACAGAAGTGTACCGACATTTAAATACATAGTAACTTTCAAGACGAGCACATGCTCGTCTTTTTTTATTCGATTTAATTTTAATAAAGGCACTAATCATGACAGGGAAATCAACAGATTTTAGTGCGGAACTTTCAGAAAGACGCGATTTGGTGGAATTGCATAATCATCTCAGCACTTCGACTTCAGCGCATATGCTCTGGCAGATAGCCCATGAGCAAGGTATCAGGCTACCCACAAAAAAGTACGACGATTTCATCGATGTAGTGCAGCTCAAGGGCAAAACCTCACCAGAAAGATATCATGAATATTTTGATTTGATTCAAATGATTCAATCCTCGCCACTAGCAATTGAGAGATCGGTACACGAGGCTGTATCGTTATCATACAGAAAGTCGGGAATTGGTCTTCTCGAAGTTAAGTTCAACCCAATGAAGAGAAACCGCAAGGGACTTTTCGATTTGGATAGAATAATGTTCAATGCTTACGTAGGTATGCGCAGGGCTATGATGGAATATCCAATTCAAGTAGGGCTTATTATCGAGGCTGATGCCCGCATGACTATGCAAGAAAATGAAATCATCATCAACAAAGCCATAGATTTCAAAAACGATGGGGTAGTGGGTATAGATATTTCAGGTCTGATTCATAAAGAGTTTTCATTTAAGCCCTTCAAACCACTTTATGAGAAGGCCAAAGCAGCTGGGCTTGGAACTACCGTCCACTGTGGCGAATTGGGAGGCGCTGATCAGGTTTGGGAAGCGATTAACGAACTAGAGCCAGATCGCATCGGTCACGGGATCAGGTCAATTGATGACCCGAAGTTACTCAAGGAACTTAAGAAACGAGGGGTTGTACTAGAGATCTGCCCAACCTCAAATGTGCTAATCGGCGCTGTCAAAGATTGGTTTGAGATGGGAACTACTATTAGGAAAATCGCTGATTCTGAAGTTAAATTCACTATTTGCGCTGATAATCCGGTTTTGCTTCAGACAAATCTATTGAATGAATTACTGGAGGTTTATAGCCGCGACATTCTCAGTATGGAAGAAATCGAAACAACTATCGAAACAGCTCGGGCTAATAGTTTTATTAAACTCACAAATTAATTTACTTAATTATTCCGCAACTTATGAATCAAACTGAAATAAAGCTCGCGCTAACTTATGATGATGTTTTGATCGCACCTAGTTATGGTGAAATTGATAGAGGTGATGTTGATCTATCAGTGGATTTAGGCAAATCAATTAAACTGAAGCTGCCAATTGTCTCTGCGCCTATGGATACAGTCACTGAGTCAGTTCTAGCCTCAAAGCTAGGAAAACTTGGTGGGTTAGGAGTTATTCATCGAAATTTTAGTGTGGAGGAAGAGGCAGCTGAGGTGAAGAAAGTTGTAAAAGGCGCACCTACCTGCGCGGCGGTGGGGATAGGTAGTGACTTCGATTCCAGGGTGGCCAGTCTGGTAGAGGGTGGCACACAAATCATATGTATAGACTCTGCACACGGCCACACTAAGCTGATGGGAGATAGCATCCGCAAACTAAAATCTAACTACCCTGGGGTATTGGTGATGGTTGGGGTAGTTGCTACAGCGGAAGGGGCTGCCTTTCTGGCTGAGGCCGGTGTTGACTTGATCAAGGTGGGAGTTGGCCCTGGAAGTATCTGTACCACCAGAATCGTCAGCGGGGTAGGGGTTCCTCAACTTACGGCAGTTATGGAATCAAGACGTGGAGTAGAGGGAAGCAATGCAAAAATAATTGCTGATGGAGGCATAAAGCAGCTAGGGGATATAGCTAAGGCAATTGCTGCAGGAGCGCACTTAGTGATGATGGGCTCTATGTTTGCAGGTTTTTCTGAATCTGCTGGGGAAATTGTCGAAGTTGATGGTAAACAATTTAAGAGCTACAGAGGCATGGGATCAGTAGCGGCCATGGTCAAAGGGAGCGCCTCGAGATATGGCCAATCTGGCATAGACACGGCCAAACTAGTGCCTGAAGGAGTTGAAGGGTTAGTTCCGTTGAAAGGATCACTAGAGGATTTTGTAGGTCAAATCGAAGGTGCGCTGAGGTCATCTTTCTTCTACGTGGGGGCGGCAAATATTGAGGAATTCCAGCAAAAAGCGAAATTCTGGCAAATTAGTAATGCAGGCCTAGTAGAAAGTAAACCCCATTCGCTTACCGTAACTAACTTTGGCAGCAGCTATCTAAATAAATAAAAACACTATGGAAAAAATACTAATCATCGACTTTGGATCGCAAACCAGCCACCTTATTAAACGTAGACTCAAAGATATTGGTGCTACGTCTGAAATTGTATTGCCCGAAGTGATGACAGACCCAGCAATACTAGAGGGAGTAAAAGGACTGATACTATCGGGCGGTCCTGCCTCTGTATACCAAGAAGGTGCTCCCCAGATCGATAAAGGCATATTTGAGCTAGGCTTGCCAATATTAGGTATATGTTATGGTTGGCAGCTGACAGCAAAATTATTAGGAGGAGAAGTCATCTCAGGTCACAAAGAATACGGACCTGCAGAGCTCAAACTAGCGGGAGCTTCCAAGATATTAGCTGGTATTGAACAGCAAAGTACAGTCTGGCAGTCACACGGCGACAGCGTAGTCAAAATGCCTTTAGGATTTGAGGTGAAGGGCTCTACAGTGGATGTGAGTATGTCACTGGTGGCAGATGATACTCGAAGGATATATGGAGTGCAGTTTCACCCAGAGGTAGAGCATACCGTGGAGGGTGAAAAACTGCTGAGGAACTTCGCCATTGAGATTTGCGGGCTGACTGCAGTGGAACACAAGATTGATTTTGAGCGGATTATCTCTGATATACGATCCAAAGTTGGTAATCAGCATGTTATTTGTGCGGTTTCGGGCGGAGTTGATTCAACCGTAGCTGCATCTTTGATCGCCAAGGCAATTGGCAAGCAACTACATCCAGTGTACATAGATAGCGGACTTATGCGCCAGGGAACTAAAGAGCATGTGCAGAAGTTATTTGTAGAGCAGATTGGGATTGAACCAATTATTGTAGAAGCCAGGAAAGTCTTTCTAGAAAGGCTAAAGGGAGTGACTGATGGGGTCCAAAAGCGTACTATCATTGGGCAACTTTATATCGATCTATTTGCCCAGGAGGCTAAAAAACTGTCTGATATTAAGTTCTTAGGGCAAGGCACCATCTATTCAGATGTAATTGAGAGCCAAGGTACCAAGCATTCCCACAAAATCAGACACCACCATAATGTGGCAGGTCTACCTAAGGATCTGCAGTTTGAGCTTTTAGAGCCGTTAAGGGAGTTCTACAAAGATGAAGTTCGAAGTATCGGGCTAGCGATAGGACTGCCTAGTGAGATTGTAAATCAGCAAGTATTTCCTGGCCCTGGTCATGCCATCAGAATACTTGGAGAAGTCACGCCAAAAAGACTAGCTATGCAAGAAAAGGCGGACAGCATAGTTTACGAAGTAATTACAACGCGTGGCCTTGGGAATCAGATCTACATGAGTTTCAGTATTCTGACAAATGCCTTTAGCTCTTCAGTTAAAGGCGATTCAGGGCAGAATTTAGAAGTGGTAGCACTGCGCATAATCGAGTCTTCTGATGTTATGACCACCAAATGGGCTAGACTTCCATACGACGTTCTTCAGGAGATTTCATCCAGAATAGTCAACGAAGTTCCAGAGGTTTCGAGGGTTGTCTACGACATCACCACAAAGCCGCCTGCAACTATGGAGTGGGAGTAACAGCTATGCCAAACTCTCGCTGAGAAATACGAATTAGTTAAGTCTGGGAAATCTAAAGGCCCTGCAAGTGCAGGGCCTAATAGAGAATGTGATTCCAGAAACCAAACTAAAACGCAATCATTCCAGTTCGCTCTTTCTTTACGACTTCCTTGATTTGATTTAGGAAACTCTGATAACTACTACTATTTGGCTTTACAAATGACAATTCTAGCGAATTGACTACGCCAGCAGTAATTTTAACATCCTCAGAGATGATGTAAGTAAAGCTACCCGACTTGATAACTCTGATGAGACCAGCTCTACATGTTTTATCAATAGGGCAACTAGTAATTTGCTGTATGCTGACTACACTGTCATTTCCACTGCCGCTTGCTTCGCTTCCCGCAGTATCACCTTCTATAAACATACCCTGTAGATACTCATCGACATTCACTTGGACAGAATCGAGATTCTGAGCATAAGTTTTGGTTGGTCCGCCAGTTATCCCATACATTTCTTGGAGGATGCTGCTGATGCCTGCAGAGCTATTAAACACATTGACGTAGGCGTACTGTTCGTTATTTGCAAAAGTATAATTTGTGGTGAACAGTAGCTTAGTCTGGTTAACAGCACGGTTGTCAGCTAATTGCTGCTCTAGCATTTGCTTATTCGCGGCAAAAGCTCTGTCTCCCTCACTACCGTTAGCCCAGAAATCTCTAGTAAACATCTTCTGCTTAGCCTGGTAGACTGGGGAATTATCCATAGTGACAAAGTCACTGCTAGCTCCACCTAGCTCATAGCTCCCTGCTGGCACTAAGAAATTGAACTTCTGCGTGCTTGCATAGTTTGTGAGCTTATCTGCGTATGCTTGTTTGACAGTTACATTGATAGCGTTTAGATCCAACTGCTTCACACTCTTACCATGGGTTGAATTGAACATAGCCGCAACTTCCGAAAAATTGACTACTCTAGTTTCAGTCTCAAATTGTTCGGTCAGCAGCAAGTTCTCGGTTGAAATAGTACTTAAGTATTGCTCTGTTTTGAAGGTCGCAAAGTCTTTAGCATCATACCAAGTTTTGTAGATGGTATTTAGGTTGCTGCCGTTATCACAGCCTAGTTGGCCTTTCCAGCTGACTATGTGGTACTCCTTGCCAGCAATAACTTCTTTGCCTTCTACCTTAGTCTCTGGACCGAAGTAATCTTCAATCTTTAGGTCTTCGACTGGAGCAGGAGCACCTGTTATGGGTGAAGTGGCCGGTTGATCGACTGGACCTTCTGTCATTTGCATAGGCTCTGTCCTAGCTGCTAGTAAGTAGTTTCTATCTTCAATTGTACGCACTGCAAAGCTACCACCCTGGTATTCAGTAATTGAATCATTATCGCTGATGTTCTCGCTCAAGAGCTTACCAGATTTGTCGTAACTAGCGTAGCGCCCTCTAGGGTTAGAGGATTGATGGTTGTAGTTTTCAGTGCTGCCCTCTACAGCGACCATATACTCGCTACATTTTTGTAATTCTGTAACTTTAGGACCGTGGTTGGTGGTGGTTTTGTAATAGGTGAAAGTATTGTCAGGCAGATAGATTCTCAGGGATGCATCAGCAACTAAGGAGGTTGCGCTTTCTTCTTGGGAACCAGCAGCTGAACTTGCAGCACGTTTGAAGTTTTCGCTATCTTGTCTGGCCTGCGCAATTGCGGCCAGCAGCTGTTGATCAGATATAACGGAGTTATTTGAAACTGATCTGAAGGCGAGGTAACCACCTCCAAGAACGCCGGCAAATATGCTCAGGGTAATTACACCGGTAAGCATAAGCCTTAGCCTGCTCCCAGTGAAGAAATTAACAAAATTATTTACAGGTTTTTTTGATTCGTTCGCGGTGTCTTGCATTTTTTTGAGCAGATTTTCGACAAATACATCGTCGGGCCCGGCGCTAGCAGCTAGAAGCCCTTCATTGA
>CALFHW010000088.1 GCA_937876695.1 uncultured bacterium | reverse complement strand
AATCCAATAGGGACATACTGAAAAATGAAGCCGATGCGGAGTTGAAAGATATGGCTAAAATGGAATTGGATGAGCTTACACCATTAGTAGAACCTATGGAAGAGGCAATTCGATTTATGCTCATACCGAAAGATCCACAAGACGAGCGTGATGTCATAATGGAAATACGCGCTGGAACGGGCGGAGATGAGGCTTGTATATTTGCTGAAGACCTCATGCGCATGTACACACGTTTCTGCGACCTTAGAAAATGGAAATGTGAAATCATGGATGAAAGTGAAGGTACGACTGAAGGATACCGAGAAGTAGTGTTAAGCATTAAGGGTGAGAATGTCTATGGTGATTTGAAATATGAAAGTGGGGTGCATCGTGTGCAACGCGTACCAAAAACAGAATCTCAGGGTAGGCTTCACACCTCCGCAGCTACTGTTGCTGTACTTTTTGAGGTAGAAGAATTTGATATCGAGATTAATCCTGCTGACATAGAAATGATCACGTCACGCTCAGGAGGTGCTGGGGGTCAGAATGTAAACAAAGTAGAAACCAAAGTACAACTTACCCACAAGCCGTCGGGATTAGTCGTAGTATGCCAAGTAGAGCGTTCTCAGCATGGAAACCGCGCTAGAGCGATGGATATGCTCCGCACAAAGCTCTATGACCTAGAGCTAGAAAAGCGAGTGGGCGATGTAGCTAGTCATCGTAAATCACTCGTTTCTACTGGTGACCGAAGTGCCAAAATCCGAACATATAATTATCCTCAAGGTAGAATCACTGACCACCGAATCAATAAATCTATCTATTCACTCGATGCCTTTATGAATGGAGATATTCAAGAGATGATAGACTCTCTTAAATTTGTAGAGAATGCAGAGAAATTGAAAGAAAATGCGATGTAATTTTAGTATTGAGCAAATAGTAACAGGTACTAATTATTTCAAATATTAACATTTTAGGTCATATTTACATAAGGCTTTTCTTCCTTGCGAAAAACACTTTGCTCTTTGCGGTTAAAATACTTAGATTCTAGCTATTTAATATGACTTCGCCAGCTCTATCTGTAAAGCTAAAATCTACAACTCCTAAACTGGAGTTTTTGCGAAGTTTAATGCGGGTCTTTAACTGCCATTGCCATTTCATAAATTCAGAGATGAACCCTTGGGTCAAATAAGCATATACAAATGGGTGCACAGTTAAACTAAGGTTTTTATCAATTTTAAGTGCCGCCTGTAGCCTATTGAAGATATGTTCTGTAATAAATATGACATTAGATACTTTACCAGAGCCTTTGCAGCTAGGACAGACTTCTCTCGTATTTACTTTTTCCTGCGGCTTGGTACGACTGCGAGTGATCTGCATCAGGCAGAATTTAGATAATGGCAAGATAGTATGGCTCGCCTTATCCGTGCGCATAAACTCGAGCATAGACTCAAAAATAGCTTCCTTAGTTTCTTGCACCTTTGTATCTATGAAATCAATGACTATG
>CALFHW010000087.1 GCA_937876695.1 uncultured bacterium | reverse complement strand
GTCGAAGTTAAGGCAACCCCTGCTGTGGAAACAACTGTTACTCCTAAGAAATCCGGCGGCAAAAGCCCAGTAGTATTAATACTCGGAATCTTATTGGTAGTTTGTCTATTAGTACTCTGCTGCGGAGGCGTGTACTTTGGCATTACTGCTGTAGCAAATGGTGCTAGTGGTTCACTAAGTAATTCACTGTCTGACCTAGCCACTAAAGGTGCAGAAAAGGCAGTTGAAGAGGCTATCAAATCAGAAGGCGGAACAGACACTAATGTCAGCTTCGGTTCAAATGCCAAATTACCTGAGAATTTCCCTAGCGACGTTCCTGTATTCACTCCTTCATCTGTACTTACTTCCTACTCAAGTAAAGAAGGTGGCAAGACTAACTACTCTGTTACCTTGACCACCAAGAACACCACTGTAGATACAGTCTTAAGTTTCTACAAGACTCAGTTAGTTAGTAATGGTTGGGATATCACCACTGAGAGTGATTTCTTCCTCAAGAGTTTGATTGCTGAAAAAGACGGCAGAGACTTGACCGTGAGTTTTCTAGACACTCAAGATGACGAGACTGGAGTAAGCATCATCATCAGCTCTACTAAGAACTAATATTTCAGGTTTTCATATCTGATATTAAAAATGAAGGCGGCTAGGATTTACTAGCCGCCTTTTAATTTTGCCGTTAGATTAGCTATAATGAACGATGGATAATCAAGTATTGCTTTACTACAAGTACGTGCAGGTTGACGAGCCAGAGCTGTTGAAGGCTGAGCAGATCGAACTGTGTAAAAGATTGGGGCTGCAGGGTAGAATCATTGTCTCTACCGAAGGAATAAACGGTACCATCGAGGGCAGTATAGTGAATACAGAGCTATACATTGAGGCCATGACAGCAGATACTAGGTTTGAAGATGTCCATTGGAAGAGAAGTGTTGGCACGGGGGAGGCTTTCCCGAGGCTATCTGTAAAGGTTAGACCTGAATTGGTCAGTGCCCACCTCGATGAGAGAGACGTAGACCCTAGAATTACCACTGGCAAATATTTGCAACCTGAGCAGCTCCATGAGTGGTTTGAGCAAGGTAAAGAGTTTTACATTGTAGATATGCGCAATGACTACGAGTTTAAGGTCGGTCATTTTGATAACTCTATTTTGCCTTCATTGACCAATTTCCGCGATTTGCCAGCTGTGCTGCCTGAACTCGAGTCACTGAAAGACAAGACCGTGCTTACCGTCTGTACTGGCGGAGTGCGCTGTGAAAAAGCTTCTGGCTTTCTGGTCAAAAACGGCTTTAATGACGTTTATCAGCTCTCTGGAGGGATTGTCTCTTACATGGAAAAATACCCCAACCAAAATTTCCTGGGCAAGCTCTATACTTTTGACGGACGTGTCACCATCGCCTTCAATGTAGACTCAGCAGATCATCAAGTCATAGGTAAATGCGATCTCTGTAGTGCCAAGTCAGACTTCTATGTTGACTGTGCCTACAAGCACTGCAGCGGCACCAGACATTTCATCGCCTGCGCGGATTGTAGAGATTCAGAGGATAGGGCTTTTTGTAGTGACAATTGTAGGCAGCTGGCTAACTCCGAACAGGCATTTAGCAAGCACTCGCGTCCACTGATGGCGTTCAACTAAAGGATAGATTTAGAGAATAGACTTTTTCCCACTTACGAACATGGCAGTTTTCAGTCCTTGCTGCCAGATTTGAATCAATTCTATGACCGCCTCACTACTTTCCAAAGCTGCTGTTAAGAAAGGTAAGGCCGCCGAATAGTAATCTGCACCCAGATTTATTGCCTTTAACCCAGATAGAGGTGAACGTAGTCCCCCGCTGGCGATTAACAATGGTTTATTTACATTATTTCCTCGCTTCCTAATCACTTCAGCCACCTGTGAGAGGCTATCAGCTGCAGAAAGTCCAAAGTTGCTGAACCAATCGGCAAATAGTTCCGCCTTTTTCCCAGGTTGCCTTTTAGCCTCAATCCAGGCCCAGGATGTGCCACCTGTACCTGCTACATCGATGCCGCTTACACCAGCCTTTAAAAGATTTACAGCTACTTCTGCAGAAATCCCGTGGCCAACTTCTTTGGCAAATACAGGAACTGATATTTTTGAACAGAGCTCATGAATTTTATCTAACAAGCCAGAAAAGTCAGTATCTCCCTCTGGCTGCATGGCTTCTTGCAAGGGATTGAGATGTAGATACAGCCCGTCTGCTTTGATCATATCCACCACCCGCTGAAAGTCAGAGATTCCCCACCCGTAGTTGAGTTGCACTGCGCCCATATTGGCTAGGATAACTGACTTGGGGGCGAGCTTGCGAGCTACAGCAAAACTCTCTCTAGCATCTTCCAGCTCCAAGGCAATGCGCTGCGACCCAAGTCCAAATGCCACTCCCGTCTCCGCAGCGGCGATAGCGATGTTTTGGTTGATGGTACGGGCGTGTTTGGTGCCGCCAGTCATGGAAGCGATGATCAATGGCTGGCTGAGTTTTTTACCAAGCAAAGTGGTGGTAGTGTCTACTTCTGCTAGGTTCATCTCCGGCAATGCTTTATAGTCCAGAGGAATACTCTCAAAGCTGTCGCCAGAGATAGATTGCGAACCAGCTTCTAGTGCTAACTGAATGTGATGCGCTTTACGCTCTGCGATATCAGACATAGCTGATTATCACACGCCAGGGTATTTGTTTCAACTCGCAGTCGACACTTCCCCACTCTTAAGTTTCTCAATTTCTTCAGCTAGCATCTGCATATACAGACCGTAACCGATCTTGGAAATATTCCCGTGCTGCTCTGCGCCTAGCAAATTGCCAGCTCCCCTGATTTCTAGATCGCGACTGGCGACCTTAAAGCCTGCACCCAGTGTATCTGCAGCCAAGATAGCCTCCAGCCTGTCGATGTACTTAGCCTCTTTGATCTTAAGCAGCTTACCGTCCCCGTCCTGAATTGCACTATTGCGCAGCTGGCTCTCTGCGAGCAGATCTCTACCCTGGTAGAAGAAGTAGGCATAAGCTTGGACGCTACCTCTGCCAACTCTGCCTCGGAGCTGATGCATCTGCGCTAAGCCTAGGCGTTGAGAGTTATTGACTATAATCGTATTTACAGTAGGCAAATCCAGCCCATTTTCTACAATGGTGGTGGATAAAAGTATTTGAGTTTCACCCTCGTAGAACTTTGTCATGATCTCGTCGAGTTTCTGCGGGCTCATCTGCCCATGTGCCACCGCCATTTTCACACTTGGCAGCAATTGCGACACTTTCGAGGCAATTGAGTGAATTGTTTTAATCTCATTGTGAACAATAAATATTTGCCCTCCCCTTTCTAGTTCAAATCTAACCGCCTTTTCCAGCAGCCCCCAATCCAACTTTGCTACCTTGGTGACAACTGCCATTCTGCCGGGCGGCGGCGTCTGAATCAACGAAATCTCCTGAATGGAGGATAGTGCCATAGATAAGGTCCGAGGAATCGGAGTTGCTGACACATAGAGATTGTGCACTCCGTATTCTAACTGCCTGATCTTCTCTTTTTGCTTGACTCCAAATCTCTGCTCTTCATCAATTATTAATAATCCTAGTTTCTTAGGTTTGATGTCATTGGACAGCAGCCTGTGGGTTCCAATTAATACATCGCATTCTCCCGAAGCTAGTTTCTCCAGCGTCAGTTTATTCTCAGCGCTAGATCTGAACCTGCTAGCTAGTTCAACTTTCGCCCCATAGTCTGCAAAGCGCCTACGGAAATTCTTGAAATGCTGAAGTGAGAGAACTGTGGTGGGACACAAGATCACTACCTGTCCGCCAGCTTCGACCACTTTAAAGGCAGCCCTCATCATTATTTCAGTCTTCCCAAAGCCTACGTCACCAATCAGCAGTCTCGACATAGGCTTTTTGCTGGCCATAGAGGCGATCACATCCCTCTCGGCGCTGGCTTGATCTGCGGTCAGTTCGTAGTCGAATTTGGCGATAAAGCTCTTGTACTCCTCGCTGTCCTCCTTCATCACCTGCATGGCGCTCGCGAGACTAGCCTGCGCGTAATGCCTAGCTAGCTCTTTAGCGGCAATTGCCACCTGCGCCTTGATCTTTCCCCTCAAGTTTTCCCAGTCAATTTTACCAAGCCTAGTAACTTGCGGATCCCCATCGCCGATATATTTTGTCAATTTTTCTATCTGCTCGAGAGGCACGAAGAGCTCGTCCTCCTGCGCATAAGAAAGCTTCAGATAATCCAGATCATCTTCCTGTGTAAGGCCCTGATAGATACCCACTCCGTAATCCTCATGCACCACAAAGTCGCCAATCTCGATCTCACCCTCTAGCTCGGCTAGGAGTCTCTGGGCTTCCGAACTCTTTAGCTTGGTTTTTCTTCGCGAGACAAAAATTGTGCCAAAAATCTCGCGATCTGTGAGTACTAGTTTACCTGCAGAGCCATGATAGAAACCCATTGGAATGCGTTCCAACACACCAAATGGAGCTATATTTAACTTTCGGGTCACATAACTGCCAAACCCTTGATCAGCGAGCTCGTCCGGATGCTCGCTGAGTATATGCACGCTGCCACCAGTATTTTCGAAGGCCTCGATGTCCTTTTTGAGTAAATCAAATCTGCCAAAGTACAATTGCGGCGTGGTAATATCATAAGCTTCCACCTCGTGTGGTGTAGATTCTAGATAGAGCTCATCTTCATCTATAATGGGCGTCCAAGCCAAAATCTCTGGGCTAACAGCTAACCGCTCCGCTCCGGCCGGCTGAATATAGCTGATATTATTCCAATCCGCCCTACTATCCATGCTGTTTAGATCCAGGCAAATGAAGCTCCTAAATACTCGAATTTTTCTACCTGTCAGCAGGTCATAGCTATAAATCCCTTCTAAATCGTCTCCAAAAAACTCCATCCTAACGGGATCTTGCATGCCTGGCGGCCAAAAGCTGATCAAATCACCCCTCACCGAGAATTCCCCCTCACTGCCGAGCTGCGGCGCCCGTTGATAACCCAAATCAGCCAGAGCGCGAATGGAGCCAGTAAAGCTATATTCGCTGATCTGCTCAGACTTTTTGATGCTTTGAGCGATGTCTTTATTCCACCTAGTGACAGCTATCACTGCCTCGCCTGACTTCAGCGCCCTCTGATCTACAAACTTATCAAATAGCGCTTGAGGAATTCCTTGTACATATACAATCCGCATTCTAAGATTTTACAATACTTTCGCGCCAGCTAATTAGTTTTTACGCAATCGCTTAAAAGCTGCAGCTAAAAATCCCACTGGATTTACCATAAATGCCGCTCTAGCAGTTGCATTTTCGACCAGCCATGCTTCAGCTTTGGGACCTATGTCATAACCTAGCTCAGTTATCTTCTCAAGTATTCTCACACCTCTATACCCAAATTTAGTTGCACCTTTCGCAATTTCTTCAATTACACTCGGGATATCATCACCAAGGTCGAGGGGCTTTGTAAGCATACCATTAAGCAACTTTGCCCCCCTGTTGCCGACAAACCTACCTGCATTTGCTATCGATATAAATATTGCTGATCTCTGGTCACCATAATCATAGTTTCCCAAAAGCAGGCTTTCAAGTGCTGTAAAGCTAGCTTTCTTAGTTAACTTATGATTCATCAATAAGAGTGATCGAGCTAGTATTTTTTTAT
>CALFHW010000086.1 GCA_937876695.1 uncultured bacterium | reverse complement strand
AAGGAAAAAGAAACGGAGAAGGAGGATAGAAACATAGTAAAGATAAGAAATAAAAAAAAGGCAAAAGAAAAAAAAGAAGTACAAAAGAAGAAAGCAGTAAAGAAGATTATCGGAGGTAAAGCACATGCTTATGTATCTGCCAACTACAATAACACCATCATCACAGTAACAGACTTACAAGGTGAGGTTATCGCTTCATCCAGTCCAGGTAGAGTCGGCTTCAAGGGTTCTAGAAAAAGTACCCCTTATGCCGCTACTAAGGCTGCTGAGGATGTAGCTGCTAGATCTATTGGTTTGGGTGCTAGAGAAGTGAAGGTCTACGTTCGCGGTATCGGCGTTGGCAGAAACTCAGCCATTAAGGGAATCAGAACAGGGGGACTTAAGGTCACCTCTATTACTGATAAAACTCCAATTGCACACGGTGGACCAACACCGAGGAAAATGCCGAGAGGATCTTAGTTTATAATATATTGATTTAACACAATGGCTAGATATACGGGACCAAAACGCAGATTAGAGAGAAGAGAAGGAGTCTCTTTATTTGGATCAAATAAATGGGAAAAAAGACCAGGTAAACCAGGTCAGCACCCCTTCACAAGAAGTAGACCATCTGAGTTTTATGTGCAGGTAAGAGAGAAACAGAAGGTTAAGATCATCTATGGATTGCTAGAAAAGCAGTTCAGAGGTTTAGTAGATTTAGCTTTGAAGTCGGAGAGTAACTCCGGTACAGTTCTATTACAGTCACTTGAGACTCGACTCGATAATATCGTTTTCAGACTTGGTTACGCTAAGACCAGAATGCAGGCTAGGCAGTATGTTACCCATAGACATGTGACAGTAAACGACAAGATCCTAAACATCCCTTCATATATTGTTAAACCAGGTGATAAGATCGGTATGAGGACTAAGATCGCTGAAGGCGACATGTACAAGGTAACTTCTGAGGATCTCAAAGAGTATAAAGTACCAGCATGGTTGTCTAGAGATGGTTTTACTGGTAAACTTCTGGAACTACCAAAGAGAACAGACTTAGACCAGAGTATCTCAGAGAATCTGATTATTGAGTTCTATTCTAGGTAAATTTACTTTATTATTTTTGAAAAAATGCTCAATACGCAAAATATTAGTGTCAGAAGATTATCTGAAGAAAATAATGAAGGTACTTTTTTATTCGGCCCATTGCCAAAGGGATTTGGTAGCACTATAGGTAACCCTATCAGAAGAGTTTTATTGTCTACACTTGAGGGAGGAGCAATTACTTCAGTAAGAATTGCTGGCGTAGATCATGAGTACTCAACTCTTGAAGGGGTTCATGATGATGTTCTGAAACTTATTATGAAACTAAAGGCTGTGGCAATTAGATGTTACTCAGATGAGCCTGTAACAGCTAAGATCGAAGTCAAAGCTGCTAAAGGTGAGACAGTTATGATCACAGCAGGTGATATTGTTGCAGACTCAAGCGTAGAAGTAGTAAATAAGGACTTTGTTATCACTTCAGTGAGTGACGGCAACAAATTCTCAGCTGATCTAATAATCGAAAAGGGATACGGCTATAAGATGGCTACTCCTGAGAAAAGATATGAATTAGGTGTTATTCCAGTTGATGGAGTATTCAGTCCTGTAGAGAATGTTGAAATGAAGATTTCAAGTGCTCGTGTAGGACAAAGAACTGACTTCGAGCAGATTATGTTCAAAATCACAACCAATGGAGTTTTGACCCCTACCGAGAGTATCCAAGAGTCAGTTAAGACTTTGAGCGACCTGTTTGTCGGGTTAGTAGCACTAGTTGATGGTGATATGAACCCAGTAGTTGCCAGTAAAGAGGACGATGCCCAGTTTATTGCAGAGGTTAGCGGTGCGAATGCAGTATTGGTAAGCGGTCTCGAGCTAAGTACTAGACTTAAGAACTCACTAAGCAATTCAGCAATTACCGATTTGAGAACTCTCGACGGCAAGAGTAAAGATGAGCTTCTAGAGATCAGAGGTATGGGCCAGAAGTCAGTAGATGAGCTAATCAAAGTGATGAAGGAGAACGGTTTAAAAGTTATTGAATAAAATATGAATCATAGTAAGAAAAAAAATCTAAGTATGACTACAACTAGGCAGAAGCATATGCTTACTGGTATGGTTGAGTCATATCAGAAAAACGGTCATATCACTACTACCACTGCAAAAGCAAAGGCATTAAAGCCTATTTTACAGAGTAAATTCAATGAGGATGCAGTGTATTCAGTAAGAGTTGGTTACCGTAAAGGTGATAATGCTCAGCTTACTATGCTTACTAGCCGAAATTACGTCACTAAGAAGTTCGCAGATAATAAAACAAAATTAAAGACAAAAAGTAATGCAAAAGCTAACTAAATACAAACAAGAGATCGAACCAAAGTGGTTTATTATTGACGCAACTGACGTTAGACTAGGTAAAATCAGTGCTAAGGTAGCAGAACTTTTCTTAGGTAAGGATCAGGTCACTAGCGTTGACTATGTAGTTACTCCAGTATCTGTAGTTATCACCAACAGCGATAAGTTGTCCTACCACCCTAGAAAAGCTAAGAATAAGATCTATTCTAGGCATTCTGGATTTATGGGCGGTCTAAAGCAGATCAGTCTTGAGGATCAGATGAGAAAAGATTCTAGAGTTGTTATCAGAGAAGCTATTTCAGGAATGTTGCCCAAGCAGAAGCTAAGAGACATCTATTTGTCTCAGCTACATATTTTCAAGGACGGCAATCACAAACATGCTGCTCAAAAACCTAATCTAATCACAATATAGTGCAATATGAAAGATAATTTCACCTACGCAATTGGAAGGCGCAAAACATCTACAGCAACTGTAAGATTATACAAAGGTAAAGGTGAGAGCACTGTTAATGGTGACAAATGGGAGCAGTATTTCCCTGTAGCAACATTGCAGCAAAGAATCACAGCACCTCTACGAAAACTAGGTTTAGGTTCAGATAGGCACT
Organism: uncultured bacterium; assembly: GCA_937876695.1. Taxonomy (GTDB): domain Bacteria; phylum Patescibacteriota; class Dojkabacteria; order CALFHW01; family CALFHW01; genus CALFHW01. The sequence continues at coordinate 5,714 of CALFHW010000086.1, read as the reverse complement.
TTACAGCTGTCACTAAGGGTGGCGGAGTTAGTGGCCAGGCTGGAGCAGTTATGCTTGGTATCGCTAGAGCCTTAGTTGAGGAGAGCGCTGACAACAAATCACCACTTAAACAAGAAGGTCTTCTAACTCGCGATAGCAGAATGGTAGAGCGAAAGAAAACTGGACAGCCAAAGGCACGTAAGAAACCGCAATTCTCTAAGAGATAGTTTCAACACAGTACATTATCCCCGAGGTACAGCTTTGCTATGTTATTACTATAGCCAAACACTTTGTTTTGAGCTAAGATATCACTATTAGGCTAGTTTAATGGCCTGTATTAGCATTATTGCCCAAAATGCTCAAGAAGTTTGTAGTAGTTATAATTGTAGTCATCTTGGCGGTCATCTGCGCTGTGGCGGCGCCTTGGCAACACTGGAATATCTCTATATTTTCATTTTTAGGGGTGGCGCCGCCCACCGAGCTAGCCAGACTGCAGGTGACTTCTCTGGCAGGAGAGCTGGAGATCTTGGTGGATGGCCAGACCAAGGGAAGTGTAGGTCCTGAAGGTAGTCCTTTTATCATTGAGGATATCGAACCTGGCCAAAGGCTGGTAAAGCTAGTTAGGGTTACCGAGACAGATGGAGCATATACTTCGTTTGAGAGATTGCTGAATTTCAACCAAGATATCGATACCGTAATTGCCTACGAGTTGGGGCCTACCGAAGAATTCTCTGAAGGCACAGTAATCACGGCTTTCCGCAGCTTTAGCAACGACCAGCGCACCACCCTAAACATAGAGACATCTCCGGGAGATGTTAAAGCCAGTTTGAATGGCCAGGATATCGGCTTGACGAACCTAGAGGGAATAGAGATAGATATAAGCAATATCGCCAGAATTAAGTTAGAAAAACAGGGGTACGAGACTATTGAATTAAACCTACTCCCAGAAGATAGTGTGCAGAGAGAAAAGCTCAAAGGCTATGAGATACAGCTAGAGGCAAATTTATTTCTGATACCAATTAGAATCGGTGAATAAAGTCGCACAGACCAAAATCAAATATTCGACAGCATACCCGACATCTGTGGTGGTGGGAGGGCTTGACCGATTTGGTTATGAGATTGCCAAATCACTTACTCAGCAAGGGGGATTTGTGATTATCATTGATAATTTAGATAAACAACTCGATTTTGCCGGATTTGCCGAACTAAATAACGTGGCCTTCATCGATTATCTCGGAATCGGTGACTTAATAGATAGCGTTCGCAGGCTGGATTATATATTCTATCTCAACCACCAGAGTCCACTGAGCCAGTCCGAGTTAAGCTCCCAGGATTTTTTGGCTGCTTCTAGCTACTTAAACCAGCTGCTCAATCTGGCAGCGGAGTTTGAGGCGTTGTTTTTGCTCACTAATTCCATCAAATATCATAGACTTTCTTCTATCGAGAATGTGAATCCAGGGCTTTACCAGAGTCAAAGATGGTTTTCGGCAGTTGAGTTTGTCAGATACTCAGAGAATCTTGCGTTGGAATACAAGCAGGCCAAGGGAATTGAAGTTAAGATCCTGAGATTAGGCGAGATAATAGGCGAAGCAATCGAACTAGATAAAAATACAAATATCGGTAAGTTAGTGCTGCAGGGGATTAGCGGAGAAGATCTATACCTGGAGGAAGACGGTCTAAATAGCGAGTATTACGTGCACCTGCTGGATGCGGTTTACGGAGTGATTAAGGCGCAGTTTACCAAAGGTACCGAGGATATAATTTACAATGTAGCCTATAAAGAGCCTTATACCGAGTTATCACTTGCCTATAAGCTGCAAGAGCTAGAGCCGCAAGCGGGCAATATCAAATTTCTGGAGGACGAGAATCCGTCTGTAAGACTTGGCCAACCCAAGTACCTGCCAGCTCCAAACTTAGAGAGAATTGGCTGGAGGCCTAAGGTTGAGTTTGAGCAGGCGCTGCTGCAGACAATCGCCTTCTCCAAAAGCTTGATTAAGTCTAAATCGGCGGCGAGTTATGACGAAGATGAACCTGTTAGCTTGGGTAGTGCTGAGGCAGTAAGTTATGGACCGCAAGGTATGAAGAATGGCGCCCTCTCACGTCTGATCGAGGAACGTAAACTCAATGCTAGTAGCCAAAGGCAGAAGTTCAATCAGAGTTTAGCTAGCTCGGAGCTCAAAAAGCGCAAGACCAGTTTTGGCGCGAAATTACGCAAGGGGGTTGTCCGGAGAATTGATAAGATTAAAAAGCAGCTGGATTTTTTGCAAAATGTAACTTTGACCGAAATGGGGATATACTTGCTCCTGGTCAGTATTTTTATGCTGGTGTTCTTTACAATTCTTTCACCGGTAGTCATCATTAGCCGAGATATTCTGCTAGCTAGAGCCAATACTGTGGCATTGAACGAATCGAGGCAGAGCTCCAACTGGGAAGATGTTTTGGGTAGATCTGCTTTGCTCAAAAATAATCTTAAATCTCTGGAGGAAACTCTGACTGGCGCCGATATTTTAGTGAGCCTGACTGGCCAACAGCAGCTTAGGCAAGAGATGTTGGGATTTGCTCAATCTTATCAGTTTTTAGCCGACTCCATCTCGAGTTATGGCAGCGCGATGAAGGCGCTGGAAGATTACCAAAATGAAGTTAGAACTGAGATAGTGCCTAGACTGACGAATTCTTCTGTGCTGAGTTTGGGTGACAGCCAGCAGGGTACTAGCGGTGAAACGCAGGATACGAGCGTAGATCAGCAAGATCCAGGCCAACTGTTTGCTACCGCACAGAGTAATCTGGATCTTGCGCAAAGGTCGTTTAGAAACTACCAGAGGTTAAGTGAAAAGCTAAACCCACAAATAATGCCTCAATTCATTCAAACATTATTTGGAGACATAAATAGTAGTCTTAACACTCTTCCAGACAGCCTGTCGCAAGCGAATTTTGTCATTAGCTATTTGAAGTTAAGTAGCAGCGACAGCCATAACCAAGCCATCATAATCACTGACGAGCTGAGACCCAATAGCTCTGCCGGCGAAGTGGTGGGAGTAGGCCTCGTCAGTTACTCCAAAGGTAGAATCACTGGAGTGTCACTAGCGCCGGTGCAAAACATTGCTTTTGCAGCCACCTCCCTTACAGATGGTGAAAACCTGGAAGTGACCAGACTCTCTGGGTTACAAATTGACAGGGTTAATCCTAATGTAGCGGAAGTGAGCAGATATCTTCTTTCAGATTCAAACAGAGATGGTTTTTGGGGTAGAGTACTTACTAGCACCTATAATAAATCAATAGACAGTATTTGGTACATCAATTCTGGTAGCTTAACCTCACTGTTAGCGAAATACCCCGACCTACAAATTAATAACCAAGTTCTTACTTCTACGGGCTACTTACAGACAATCTCTGGCCTGCAAGCGGAGTCGCTAAACTCCAGGAATACCTTGATCACTAACACATTTGCTTTAGTGTTGGAAAAGCTGTTGGGTAAGGATAACTCCACTCCAGTGGGTAGATTCGGTATAGTAAAATCAGAAATAGATAATGGCAGAATGAAGCTGGATAATGCCACTTCGACGAAAATCGGGCTAGATAAATCTGCTCCTGAGGTTAAAATCGGAATTATTTCGGTCGATCCTGGTAGATATGTGCTTCGGCCCGTTGTAGCTGCTGGTATTACCAACGAAATCGCCACAAATAATTCGGTATTTTCAACTGTGACTGCGGATTTCTCGGGAAGTAGTGGCGCGCGGCAGGCATTTATCTGTGTAGATAGAACTGCCAGCGACTTAAGCCCGGCTGGACTTGGTATTGAGCTTTATCGCGTTGCTAATCTCGAACAGTATAACTGTGTTATAATACTAACTTCGCAAGTTGAAAAGCTAGGAATTAGTTATAGAAAGAATATGCAAGCCAGCGAGTATACGCAGAGTATTGCATTAGCTAGTGGCGTTACGCTAAGATATGATGTCGAAACTAAGTTCTCGCCTGGGGTAGACCTAGGCGGTATAGAGTCATTGCCCCAGGCTAGAGTTAGCGGGGCCGGTTTATTCTATACGGGTGAAACACAAGGGAAGTTTAAATTTAGTGTGAAAGTAAAAGAGAAAAATGAGTAGTACAAGTAAAACAATATTGACCAAAGAGGGCTACGATAAAATCATAGCTGAGCTAGAGGACCGCAAAGGCAGGCTCAGAGACGAGATAGCTAATGAACTAGAGCAGGCTACTGAGCAAGGGGACCTATCAGAGAATGCAGCCTACAAATCTGCATTGGAAGAGAAGGAGATGAATGAAAATAAGATCGAGAACTTGGAGGGGATACTGTCTACGGCTACAATCGTAGAAGCAGACAAAGATAAATCTTCAGTGGGTTTGGGCAATAAAGTGACTATCTTAGCAACAAAGACAAAAAAGAAACTAGAAGTTACTATTGTAGGTCACAATGAAGCAGATCCAATCAATGGGAAGATCTCAATGGATTCTCCATTAGGTAAAGTATTGATTGAGAAGAAAAAAGGAGAAAAAGTTTCAGTTGTTTTACCAACCGGCGAAGTAGAGTATACTGTAGAAAAGATCAGTTAGTACAACCTACCTTCACTGCCTATGGAGAAGCATGCGATTCCGCAGAACATAATGGATATCGAATTCAAGTTGTTTGGCAGTATGACTGTCAAACAATTTGGTACTGTTGCGATCAGCTTTGTGCTGGCGTTTTTGATCTATGTCTTGGGTTTACCCGAAATTGTCAGTTATCCAATTATCTTTATCACTGTGGTAACTGGTCTAGCCATGGCATTTGTTAAGGTCAATGGCATGCCATTTACTACATATTTCAATAATTTCCTGACTAACCTGATGACCTCACAGCGTAGGGTTTACCGCAAGACCAGCAGTTCCGAAAAGGCAAGTGGCGAGAATGTACCCGCACCTGTCCGTCAAAGTATCGTTGAGCCAAAGATGATTAAGAGAGTTGCTAGGCCTGACCTGACTGGGTTTGAGCAGCAGAAGGGGCAGTTGGATAGCCAGCTGGAAGATCCATTGGCAGAAAATAAAGTGCAGAGCTTAGATGCTTATTTCTCGGGTGAGGCAGCCAAGAGTTTGGGGAAGTATGGGATTGCAGACGCGCTGGCAAAGCCAGCGGCAGTCTCATCTGTTCCATCACCAAGTCAGCCTGAGCTTACCCCACCCAGAGTTCCTGGTAATTTCCAGGCGTCAGTTGGTCCATCAACAACTTCTTCTGCAGCTATTTCCCCTAAGGAAACGGTGACGGCATCTGGCTTAAAGATAGTACAGAAGGGCGCTCAGCTGACGGGTGCTGTTCAATCGACTACCCCACAATTGATTACTCCACAATCTGTAACTGAGATATTAAAGCCAGCTGCTCCCTTAGTGCAGCCAATAATTCCAACTATTGCACCTGAAGTTATCCCACCAGCAGTTGAGGATGATACTGAGCAAAAAGAGCGCGTGCAAGACTTGATGAGCGCAGCCAGCATAGACCCTGCAGCAACAGCGCCGACAACTACACTAAAGCCAAACCAGGTAGCAGGAGTTATCACTGACGGTGCCTCCCAGCCTTTGGCGCAGGTTCAGGTTATTGTCAAAGACAAACCAGGGAACCTCTTGAGAGCAGCCTACACCGACACCAAAGGCAAATTCCTAATCTCCAGCGCTCTGCCAAACGGCAGTTATGAGTTAGAATTTATCAAAATAGGCTAGCACGCGAGGTCTATAGGCAATTTGGACGTTTT
>CALFHW010000085.1 GCA_937876695.1 uncultured bacterium | reverse complement strand
CTGTGCGAGTCTGCCCTACAACAAAATGGCCAGCAGGCTCTAATCCCACCTAAATCCTCCGAATTCTTTGAATCACGTGGTATGCAGAATTTCTCTAGTTTCAAAGCCCTCGGTAGGCTCACGCCGAACGAACTTAAGTCTCAGCTCAGCACACTGAATCTCACCGCCAGTAAAATAAAGTTCAATAATTGGGGTTTTACAGACTTAGAAGAAGCCAGTTATCTCATCTCCAATGACGGCTACTTTAAAAACCTCAGTCAAGAGAGCCTAAATATTGTTAAATCCTCAATATCAGACCTAGGCTTTGAATTAGTTGAGGAGAGCGCCAAAACTCCAAATACACAATTTGGTGGGCAAAGTAATTTCCTCAAATATCGCAAGAACACCCCAATTGGTGATATATTAGTGAGTGTAAGGGTGCTTGATACCGCCACCTTGAGCTCAGATTGTATCGTTGAGGGAGTTGGCGAACTGTTTTGCACAGATGATGCTATCGCTAAGAATAGCGGGCTTTTTATACAAGTAATTGTGGGAGAAAAATTAAAATATGCTTAGCTTAAATCAAAAAATTAATTCCAGGCTGAAAGTTGCCTTTCTATGGGGAATATCATTGCTGGTTATATCTTTTGGGGCTGCTCTTCTCTTATTACAATTTGAGATGGCTGCCGGCAATGCCAGTTTTCAAACCTTAGGCGACTTGTATTGGTGGTGGCTTGAGACTATTACTGGACTTGGATCCAGTAGCAGCCCTATTACTGCAGTCGGTCAAGTCATCGCCACATTCATAATCATCGCCGGGTTTGTATTATTGGGTTTATTCATCTCCGAATTCAGCGCAATTGTCCGTATGATTTATACCCGTAGAGAGGAAGGAAATATTCGCATCAACTATCGAGGACATATCGCTGTATTCGGCTATTCGTCCTTGACGGCTGGCATCATCAAATTATTGCGCAAACACTACCAAAATGGAGTTCGCATCCTGCTCATTTCCAATGAGACAAAAGTAAATCCTTTCCCTGACCAAGTCGATTTCTTGCATGCCAATCCGATCAGTAAAAAGACCCTTTTGGATGCCAATATCACTAATGCCACAGCAGTTATTATCACTGCCAGCGACCATTTCCGGGACCCTGATACCTACTCCTTGGTAATCGCAGCTGGCATTTCTCAACTCAATAGCAATGTAATCACTATCGCTGAAATCTCTGATGACAAGTACAAAGAGCTGTTTAAGCGCACAAATATCGATGGATTTATTGAGAGAGAGGAAATGCTCAGCGATTTGTTGGATGGGAACCCACAACCAAAGCTACTGCGCATTATTAATAAGCAGACTGGGCTTAGTGATAATATGCGACCGACTTCTGACACTGCCAGCGCTCCAGGAGAGCTGCTATAATTGCAACTGTGACACCTAAAAAAATCTTAGTTACATATGGCAGTCTTACTGGTAATACCGAGGTAGTTGCTAGCTACTTGCAGGAGCAGATCCAAGCCGCGGGTCATGACTGCGCTTTAGAAAATGGGTTTGAAGTGATGGCAGACTCACTGAAAGACTATGACCTAGTTATTATCGGAGGTTCTACCTGGGGTGATGGGGAGCTAAACCCAATTTCAGAGGAGTTTTTAGTCAATTTGGACTCCAGTGGCATACGCCTGGAAGGGGTTAAATTCTCTGTATTCGGGCTAGGTGAATCTCACTACGAGTTTTTTTGTACCGGAGCCGATACCATCGATAAAAAACTTCAAGAGTTAGGCGCACAGCGTTTTGGCGAGCTTCATAAAATAGACGGCATGCCAGAACAAGAAATACTGGATGGTTGTTTAGAGTGGGCTATGTCTGTGATCGAAGAAATTAGCGACTGAAGCGAGAAATATGAACCTGCCGATCAATAAGCTGCTATAAACTCTCAGGGAAAGCCTTATCAATCAGCGACTGCGAGCTCTCAGGATAAAGTCCAAAGGCGATAAAATATGGCCCTAGATCCCTGAGTGTGATTTCATCGCGCAACGCCATTTTGTGCCCCTCTGCTGTCTCCAAAAACATTTTGAATCCCAGTAATTTACCAGCCTGAACTGCTGCAGGTCCTTGTTTCAACGCTAGCACCCAGGAGAAATTACCTAACATAAACACAAATAAACTTGCAAAATATACAGGCGGGATAAAGATGCCAAGCATCAACAGTCCGAATCCTAGTTGTGTAGACTGACGTCGGAATTTGAGCGGATTGAACCTCAACAAACCCTCTACTACAAGTTGGTCATATATCAAGTCATAAATTCTATAAATATAATCGGGGTAGCTAGTAACGAATATACCCTTTTTGAACCTAGGCGTATTGGTAAACTCCTGCACAACCGCTTTGCTATTTAGTGATCTTAATAATTCCTCTGCAATAGCATCTCTGGGTATTTCTGGATTTAGCTTGTGGTAGACCGTGCTGGCTGCTAGATCTCGTTTACTCAGCTCGCCATCGACTAGCAAACCGATCTTATAAAATTCGTGGTCAGCAGCTACGTATTCAGGAATTATTAGCTGTTTTCCTAACTCAGATTTATAACCCCAGTATCGTGCTAATGCGATGAAAATCAGCGGCAACATCACCGCTGCTGCAATTACTAGATAGACAATAATTATCAGATAAAAAGGAATTTGGGGGAATATGATCTCCAACATCGCCTCAATTATCACTAATGGGATTGGAATAAGCATAATTAGCTTATCCTTCATGAGCATGGCGCTCACTAGCCCGCCAAAGACGAATATTGAGGATAATAGGCCTGTATCGCCATCAGCTGCTAGATCCATCAGCGCAATGCATAGGCCTATACTGCCCGAGATCAAAGCTACTATGAAGTACCCAGTTATCCGTCTTATTGTCTCCTCTAGGTTCATAAAATATGTTCTAGCTGTTCAATTATTTCCAGCGACTCAGTGAAACGTCTTCGGGGCTTGAAACTAACCCCGTCCAACTTTCTATTGAGGGCAGCATTTATCACCGGCACTACATTGGCACTATTATTTCCTAAATATGAATTGAAAGGATTTGCTAGAGCGTACTCCAAATTACCCTGCTCGTGGATACCCAGGCGACCGGTAAGTACTGCAATTTTGCCAAAAGCCTCCACCTCTAGCACAGTTGTAGAGCCGGGCTTGATCACAGCTAGATCGACCGCTTCGTAATAATCCTGCATATTATCCACAAATCCCAGTACCCTAAGCTGAGGATGCTTTTGGGCTAATGGCTTTAATTTGGCCTCAACCTCCAGCTGCCCCCCGCAGATCACAATAATCTGATAATCTGTCCACTTTAGTAGCTTTCTAGTAACTGCCACAATCTTCTCAGCGCCTACTCCACCCGCAGTAAGCAGCAGAGTCTTGATATTCGGATCAAATTGAAGTTGCTTAAAAGTCTGTGCTTTGGATTTATAGTCCATCAGGCTTGGTCTAATTGGATATAGTGGGCCGATGATTTTGGCTCTGTCGATGCCGTTTTTGACTAGTAACTCTATAGCTACTTCAGTGGGAGCCACCACCACATCTGCAATATTATCTGCCCAAGAGCGATGAATCGTAGCTAACTCTAAGACTACGCTGACAAGTTTGAAGTCCTTTGCATTGCCGTGGTGCGAACGCTTTAGTGAACTAAATAAAGCCGAGGTAATATTATGAGTAGAAATAACTATGTCCGGTTTCAATTCATTCATTAAAGCCAGTGATGAGGGTTGCACCATTAATTTTACATATTCTTCTGCCAACTTGAATCCGCGGGAGGTGTTAGTGATTTGGAATAACAGGTCATAGAGAGTCACTGCAGTCCAGTTTTTAGAGATTAACTCGTGATTCTTGTCTGAGGTGCTAAATGGGGGCACATGCAGCTCTTTAAACCAATCTAGTACCACCATTTCAAACCTCGCTTCATGGTCTGGGTATTTTTTTTTGATCGCCTCCACCAAAGCGTTGGCAGCCATACGGTGGGCAAACCCTGCGTCCGAAACTGCAAACAGGATTTTTTTCTTTCTCATAATTAGTTTAGAATTAATGGTGGCGGCCTTTAGTTAGTCACTTCACAATTATAAGACACTATGCAAATAAAAAACATCTCCGCAGCTAGCGTCGCCGTAGAGCTAGAACAAAAACCAACCGAATTCTACCGCCATGGCTGGCAATCTTGGTCATTGTCTACATGGCAAGGCGTCGATCAGAAAATCCCTGAGGCAATGCCCAGCAATCTACACTCCATGCACTTAGATCCAGCCGACAGGGCGGAACGCGCGCCACATGGCAGCCATATCGGCGCAGTAAAGTTTAGTGACGGACAAGTGTTACTGTTGGGAGTTCTGGGTCAGGCGACTTCAGCAGGAGCTAAGGTAGTTCTTAGACATAACGCGCAAAAATATACTCTTGAAGGAGTAGCCTGCAACACCGACGGCAACCCTATTCTAGCTACACAGTTACAAATTGGCCATCAAGAGAATTCCCCCGCAAATTGGGTACAAATTAGTGGCGGTGAGCAGGAGGTGTTTAATAGGTATGCACTGCTACTGGCAAAATCATTGAGTATTTCTGGGCCTGCCTCCTCTAAAAGGATTTGGAGCAGTTGGTACAGCTTCTATGACAAAATTTCTACCAGTAATCTAGTAGATGTTTTAGAGCAACTGACTGAGTTAAACCCTGGTTCTCCAATTCCCTTTGATGTATTTCAAATCGACGATGGTTGGCAGAAAGGAATCGGGGATTGGGAAGCAAACGAGAAGTTTCCAGGAGGGATGGCTCCGCTGGCGGGGCAAATTCGTGCCAAGGGTTTGCAGCCAGGTATTTGGTTAGCTCCGCTAATTGCTACCCCTTCAAGTAAGCTGTTTTCTGAGCATCCAAACTGGTTCTTGACCGACCAGAACGGAAAATTAGTGCGAGCTGGATTTAATTTCGGCGAGAAGCTGCTGGCGTTGGATTTAACTATTCCAGAAGTAGCAGACTATTTAGAGGAGCTGATCAGTAAAGTTATCGGCTGGGGATTTAGCTACCTAAAGCTTGATTTCCTCTACGCTGGGGCTCTACCGGGCCAACGCGCAACTAATGTATCCAGGGAGCAAGCATACAAGCAAGTGTTAACCAGAATGATGACTGCAGCTCGCAGACTCGATTCACAGGCATACATCCTAGCTTGTGGAGCGCCAATTATCCCAAGTCTGGGGGCATGCGATGCTATTAGGATCGGTCCGGATGTGGGCAGGTTCTGGGATCATAAATCTTTCAGCCATTATCTTTGGCATTTGGGTGCTGCGGGGACTAGAAATGCTATCAGGACAAGTGTAAGCAGGCTCTGGCTGAAAGGTATTGTGCGTTGCGATCCCGATGCTGCCTATTTCTACTCCGACCCAACGAAACTGACTACTAGACAAGCGCTTCTGCAGCAAGCGATGGGCGACATCTTTGGTTTTAAATCTACTTCAGATCTGCCTTCCAGGCTTAAACCGGGGCCGCTTGCCGAGCTATTGGAATGGCTCAAAACTAGTCGAAAATACCAACAAAAATCGCTTTATGCTTTCCAACATGACAACTCAACTACACCTTTAGAACTGGATTACGCAGGTGCGGTGAAGCTGCCTCCTCTACCAAACTCGTTACCAGCTTTGATATTACGACCACTGCTTAGTCTCTTAATTCGCTTAGAATGGCCAATGGCATTTAAGAATAAACTAAAGCGCTGGTTTAAATCAAAGCTTTAAGTTCGCTAGCTAGGCGCCAGATAGCATATTTCAGTGGCGAAACCGCCTTAACCTGCCAGCCGGCAAATACTTTCTCTATTCCTCGAAAACCCTTCTTGAACTCGCCGTATCCGTATTCGGGATGGCTTGGTTTGAGACCTGGATAGTACCCCCACATATCAAATACCAATTTGCCTTGCTGTTTGGCGGCCATTATGGTCTGCCACTTGAGAAGATAGCTGGCTTTTTCTTTGGAAAACCCTGGAAGGTTTGCCGTGTAGTAACTTCCCGCCCAATTACCAAAGAACTGGCTGAAATTGGCCGACAGGACTTTGCCTTCGAACTCTGCGAACACAAAAGCGATCGATTTTGTCCCTTGGAAAGAATTCCAAGCATTTTCAAAGAAACTAACTGGAGGTATTGAGTACATTTTGCGGCCGGAGACTGTTTTGAGTAGTTCGTAGAAGGCGATAGCAGGTGCCTGGCGGAACTTGGCTGTAAACTCCTGGGCCGTCTGTGGCATATCTGGGTAGATGACCTGCACCTGTACTCCCAGCTTTTGAGCCTGTCTGATGTTGTAGCGGGTAGATTTACCTATACCGGCGATCATCTCCTCTTCTGTAGGCAACAGGTCGATAAACATCGGGTATTTAGGGAGCACCGAGCGCTTATAGCGGCGGTAGCCAGCAGAGGTAATTGCATGGGTTAGAGGGCTCTCTAAAGTGGCTAGCGGCTCATAAACTACCATAAATAGACCGTTGCGAGCTGCATAGGCCTCAACTTCATTGAGAAAAGCTGTGAATTTTTGCCTATCAGCAGAGGTAAGCTCTCCCTGCTCTCCCCAATTATGCGCGCTGAGAGATGGTTGAGAAGCATACGAACCGCTACCCAGCCGCAGCACCGGACCGTGCTGGCAGTACAGGTAACCGCCTAAATATTTAGCAGAATTTTGGTAATACATGCCTGCGGTAGTAATCTGACCTGTTTCATCGGTTTGTGCCAGAAAAACCGGTTCCCCCATGCCCATGGGCCTAGAGATAATGCCCCAAGCCGAGCTTTGGAAGATATCTACTGCTGGCCTTGCCGCTCCTAAGCTTAAACTGGCCGAGACAAAAGCGTCAAACTCACTAGCGTCGATTTGTTTAAATCCCATAAGTATTTATAAATTTGTAAATTGCAGCCGCAACCCTACCGCTGATAAATATTCTCACATTTTCCTGCGTATGATTGTTCAATATCTCTTCCAATTTCGCTGTAACCTGCACTGGATCCTCGAATAAATATAGATTTGCGGGCTGCTGAGGCAACTGAATATCCCTGCCATGTGAGGTAGTTACTATGACGTAATCTGCCAGCTGCGTAGCCTTGGCGGCTATCTCAGTATGAATCCTAACCGATTCTCCTGCCAAATCTTCGAGTCCCGGAGTTATAAAGATAGATTTGGCAGGCAGCGCCTCATTTCTCTCAGAGAGCAGCTGCAAATTTGCCCATAACCCAGCAGGGTTGGCGCTGAAAGAGTCGTCAATTATCTCTATACTGTGGTCAGTTGGTGCATTACTACTTCCAATCGCGGAATTGCTATTAGCCATCGCAGTATTGCCACCAACCTCCACCCTACGCAGCTGTAGATTCCTCTCTCTCAAAGTAACCTCTTCTGCAGCTAAACCGATCTCGCTGACTGGTAGGCCACTTAGAATCGCCGCTAGACTTGCAGCAGCATAGTTCTGGGCGTTGAACTTACCAGGCACCGGCAGGGAAATAACTAACTTCTCACCACCCAAGCGCTTTGATAACTTGAGTTCAAAAGTGATACCAACGCTGTCAGGTTTATGCTCCGAGCGCACTTCGCCTACCAGAGCATCGACCTCCTGGGCAGAATTGCTGGCCGATCCAGGGCCAGTAGAATTTCCATAAGTATAAATCTCTACCTCAGGTTTTTCTTCCCCAAGCATAGCGATGATCTTTCTGCAATTTTCGTCATCTGCATTGATAATTGCTAACTTTTTACCCTCAGGTTTAAGCCCACCGAAGATATTGTAATTGGCCTTGATGCTGTTGCGAATATCACCCCCAAAAGTCTCCAGATGCTGCTCATTGACTGAAGTCAAAATCGCTATATCCAAAGGGAAAAAGCGAGTAACTCTGGGCAGGGTTTCCACCACATAGGCATCCATTTCCAGTACTGCCTGGGAAATTGCAGCGACCCCGTCTTTATCCATCCGAGCCAGCTGCCCATTGATTGATTTAGCCAGGCCGATGTCGGTATTGATACTACCTGGAGTACTGATCACTTTGAACCTCCTAGCAAGTAATGTATTAAGAAATAATTTAGTAGTGGATTTGCCGTAACTACCAGTGATACCGATCACGTTTAGATCTTTAATAGCAGCGATTTGCGCTGAAGCCTTGCGCATTTGTAAGCGGTGGCCGATGAAAATAAATCGCCTAGTCAGGCCGTTGCTGAGAATTACCAGGAAAGTTGCTAGCAAAGTAAATACTATACAGCTGATCCCAAATGCCGCTTCAGGATTCACCTGAATAATTAAAAGTAACACCAACATGCCCACCCATAGCTCAAAAATAAGGGCTGCATTTATCATAATTCTAAAGGTCAACCTAGGCTTCTTAAAACGTCTGCTGACAATGGCTTTCAGTTGAATCACTAAAGCAGGAATTGTGCAAAGAATTGCCAACAGAATAAGCACCGAAGCTATTGATTCCGGGGTAAACTGACTGCTGATCAGAAAGACCGCCGCCGGGATTAACGGCAGCTCAAATTGCCTAGGGATTAAACTGCCTCTGCTAGAAAGCATTCGCACCATTAGATAGTCTCTTTCTTGTAAAAGCGCCAGCCTATTTAGCAGTGCAAACAGCATCACTGCGCTAAGCGCGGCGCCTGAGAAAAAGCCTAGAATATCATTGATCATAGTTATTATTTGATTTTAACAGATCACAGGAGTTTAAATA
>CALFHW010000084.1 GCA_937876695.1 uncultured bacterium | reverse complement strand
ATTTTCAGCTGTTCTCTCCACAGTAAAGTCGATTAGACCAGGGTGGATAGTCAGGTTTGTCAGTCTGACACCAGTATCAGTTGCTTTCCAGAAATTAGACTTACTTATTCTACTCAAGGCAACCACAATAGTCTGTTTATCGATTGTTTTAAACATGCGCTTCTCGACATCAGCAAGGATCAGCTCTGCATAGGCAGAATAATTCATAATACCTCTGATTAGAGCTGTGCGTGCATCTAGATCTTCACTTAACTTCTCTTTCACGGCGTCTATAATTTTATACATGTAATGAATATAACATTCTGTAGCATTATATTACAAATCCATATAAATTTTACAAGACTGCAATCAAAGTATTATATTCATTGGGTATTTAAAATAGGTAGTGAATAACTATGGGAGCTATAGGAGTAGTAAGTGAGACAGGAAGAGTTGATGAAATAAGCCAGTTAGAAGTAGCTGTCATCACTGCCAAAATTGATGATCCAAATAATTTGACTGGAAGGTATAAGGCTAGTTATCTTACTACGAGTTCAACTACTACTGAAATAGTACGACATATTTATAGGGCTGAGTATGCGGTTAGAACTGCAACAAAACCAGGCCTGACGCAGATAAGGGTGATAATGCCAGATGTAGAAGGCACGGATCTTGCAAGGCACATTCATGCAGCAAATGACCCCGGCATAAGTACTTCAGTAAATGGAAGAATTCCAATTCCAGGGACTGGCCAGAGCCTGTTCTATATCACCACCGAAAACCCTTCTAGGGCAAGCTATAATCTCGAAGGGATCTCCCATGAACAAGCTGTGGCAAAAGGGATGCGTGGAAGAGAGCTCAGGAATAATTCTGGTTGGGTAGAGCAAACCAAAAGTGAGTTGGTCAGGAACGGTATCACTGTGCACGCAGTTGATTTTACAAGTGGGATAGATATGCTTACTGGGCGGAGCCTGGAGCTGGACGGTCAGCAACCGGATATTGAAGTGATAGCCTCTCAGCTAGCTAGTTTATTCAGCTTGGGATTTGAGTATTCACACGATCCTGCACAACAAACAACTGCGAGGCAGCGAGCTATTCTGGAAAGTAGCCCGGTACTTTTGGCGCGCAAGAATGGTCAGGTCATAGCAGCTGGCGTGATGGAGACTGATAGTAAATTTGATTTTCAGGGATGGAAACTGGTAGAGCCAACATTTGTAACGCAGCCAGGAAATGAATATCGCGGTATAGGTATCTCGTCTGTGCTCAGGCACGAGATGAGGAATCTAATCAATAGCGCAAATTATTTGCAATGTTATGGCCCCACAATCGTCTTTTGCGAGAGCATCCGTGCTTCCTCGGGGCCGTTGAGCATAGCTAATGGATATGACCTAGCTGCTCATAGTGAGTCGGGCATTTCAGGAAATCTTGGTGAAGCGTATACTTATATTGGACCTGCTAACCCAAATACTGGTATGGTGCCTATGCTCCAAACTTATGTAGCTACAGACATATCGTGAGGCAAAAAGTAAACTACAAGCGCCTGCGGGATAACTTTTTTCAGTTTGTAAAGATCGATTCAGTATCGGGAGAAGAGTTCCAATTTGCGCAGTTCTTACTTGCCAAGGCAACTGAAATGGGCATACAAGCAAGGCTAGATGAGTATTGGAACCTGTATCTGGAGTTACCCGCTGCAGGCGAAAAGCTGCTACTCAATACCCACATGGATACGGTAGAACCGGGTCGAGGTATTATTCCCCAAGAAGTTTCTATGAAGGGAGCAATCTACATCAAAAGCCAGGGTGACACAATCCTAGGGGCTGATTCAAAAGCGCCTATCGCTGCTATCTTTGAGGCCTTGGCAATAATAAAAATGGAAAAGTTGCCGCATCGTAACCTGCAAATTGTTTTCACTTGTCAGGAAGAAGCTGGCGATCCGAGTGCTCGTTTTATTAACTCAGATTCACGTTATTGTGTAGTACCTGATAGAGGCACTCCTGTGGGTGAATACATTACCCAGGCACCTGCTGCACAGGTCTTTGAGCTAGAAATTAGAGGTAGAAAGGCTTATGGACCTACGAGTTTTAATGAGGGAATCCATGCTATAGCTGCAGCTTGCGAACTTATATCTAAAATGCAATTAGGAAATATTTCTGCTGAGACGGTAGTTAATTTAGGAAAAATACAAGGTGGTGAGATGGCGAGTATGGTACCTGACCTATGTAAAATGGCTGGAAGCTGCTATAGCTACAGTGATGTGCAGCTGCAGCAATTCTTAAGCGGTCTGGGGAAATTACTGAAAAACCTGGATAAAACTTGGGGGACTAGTTCTTCTCTAATCCTAAAAGAGTATTTCCCGGGGTTTAGTTTACCTGAGAGTACTGAAATCATTGAGTTAGTGACCAATAGCATTCAGAGCGCTGAACTGCCTCCAGTGCACAAAAAATACATGGCCGTCTCCAATGCCAATATAATCAATGGCCTAGGCATACCAACTGTCTTGATGGGTTATGGAGCAGAATTCCAGCATACCGTCGTCGAGCGAATCAGCAAGAACAGCCTCGTTACCTTAACTGAGGTACTGCTAAACTTGATGACAATAACCAAGGGATATTAGTTACTTTTGATTAGGTGTAATCGATATCATGTTTCTTGAGAAAACGCCTGGCCCTGAAACAATCAGCGCATCATGGTGTCGATTGCATTATTATTGACTTGACCTCTGGCATGCTACATTTTTTCTACAGTCTCGATACCGAGTAAGGCAAGGCCTGTATGAAGTATTCGGCCGACCTGCTGGCTAAGTAGCCGGCGGGCACTCTTCTGTGCGTCGGGAGCGCTATTTATTTTTAATTGTTTGTAGAAAGAATTGTAATCCTGTGCCAGCTCATATAAATAAGTAGAGATAATGTGTGGTGCGAGTTTTTCCTTAGCTGCGATCACATTTTCCCGAAAACTCTCTAGTTTCTTAAGGACTGCAAGCTCGCTGCCAGCGTCCAATACACTCACATCCGCGGCTGTATCGACCGATTCACCTTCTTTTAACAGACTCTGAATTCGCGCATAAGTGTAAAGCAGGTACGGCCCGGAATTGCCTTCGAAAGAGACAGATTCCTCCAAATCAAAAGTCATATTTTGCATGACATTACCCTTCAAAAAGGCGTATTTGATAGCTGCCAGTGCAACTTTACGTGTGATATCCAGTTTTTGTTCCTCGCTAAGCCCTTCCCTATCTGCTACCACCTCAGCAACTCTCGACTTAACTAGGTCGATCAGGTCAGGTGCAGAAAGTATCTGTCCAGTTCGAGAGGACATTTTGCCGGTTGATAGATTTACCATACCAAATCCGATGTGCTGGATTTTGCCTTTTAGCTCTGGAATTGCCTCCTCGATAGCTTTGATCACGACTTTGAAATAGCCGATCTGCTCGCCACCGGTGGGGATGATAGTCAAATCATAAGGCCAGTCGGCCATCTTCCGAGTATTTAGACCTAACTCCTTACACTCATAGGTTGGTGTCGAAGCCCGAGTGATAAAAACCCTGGTGTGTAGCCCGTAATCCTCCCCAGGAAAGATAATGGCCCCGTCACTCTCTACGAAAACTCCCTTTGGATTCGCTTCAGAGCGCGTATTTGCCTTCACTAGTTCCATTCCTTTCTGCCAAATCTGACTCTCGAGATAGTGGAATTTCTGGTCGATACCCAACTCCTTTTCAAATATCAGATAATAATCCAGTGACCATTGCCTGGTAGTTTGCCAATCTGCCTGAACTTCAGAAGTTGGATCGTAGATGGCTTTGTTGATCTTGGAGACCTCTTCTTTCACAGCTTCGTCTTCTTCATAGAGTCGCGCGCCCTCTTGGTAACACTGCTGCAGTAGCTTAACGCGCTCGTAGGCATCTTCTGGGTCAGGCCGCCCCTTCTGTATCCAACCATAGATGCACTTGGCCACGTGCGGGCCTACATCGCCTTGGTAGTTGACCAGACAGACTTCATTGCCAGTAAACTCCATGATTTTGCTTATACTGTTGCCGATGATATAGGAGTATAGATGCCCAATATGCGGCATTTTGTGAGTATTAGGGTCGCCGCATTCCACCATGATTCTTTTGAGCTGCTCTGTAGGAATAAAAGCAGGTCCGCTAGCAAAACTAGTGAGAAACTCTTGGTAATAGGCCGATTTCAACTTGAAGTTAATAAAGCCAGGGCCTGCCACACCTACCGATTCAATTGCAGGTACTTGCCCAGTGCCAACCCCCTTATTCAGTTTTGCAACAATTTGCTCAGCCAGTTGGCGAGGGTTCTTGCCGAGTTTGCCTGCCAGTACCATAGCTACATTACTCGCCCAATCCCCGTGACTTGGGTCTGCAGGTCTGTCAATTGCTATATTTGCCCCTGTCAGGTCGAGATCCAAATCACCACAGACAGCAGAGATAGCCTGTTCAAGTTGTTGTTTTATGCTCAATACAGTATTCATTACTGAATTTTACAATAATAGTGCTGCAAAGACTAAGGATTTTCGGAATTGTGCGATAATCAGCTATGAACTCCCAAATTGAAGATATCAAATCACGTCTGGATATTATCAGCTTGGTGCAGTCCTATGTACCGAGCTTGAAACCTGCGGGCCGCAACCACTTTGGGCTCTGTCCTTTCCATGGCGAGAAGTCGCCGTCGTTTTCGGTAAATCCTGAATTAGGTATTTACAAGTGTTTTGGTTGTGGCGAAGGGGGCGATGTGATTAGTTTCATCCAGAAGATTGAGGGACTTGATTTTAGGGAGGCTCTGCAAATTGCCGCCGACAAAGCCGGCGTCGAGTTAGAAAGTTTCTCATCACCTAAGGATCAAGAGAACAAGGCTTATCGAGTACGCGCCACTAAGGCACATAACTTAGCAGCTGAGTACTATCACTATCTACTAACCAAGCATGCCGGCGGAAAGCCGGGCCTCACTTATGCTGTGGAGAAAAGAAAGCTCACTCTAGAAGTGATTTCCCAGTACAAGCTCGGATACGCACCCCAGGGTTATCATAATTTGGAGTCATTTCTACTGAAAAAAGGTTTTAACAGACAAGAACTGATCAGTTTCGGGTTATTAGTAGAGAAAAATGGCCGGATTTATGACAAATTTAGGCATAGGTTGATGCATCCAATTTACAGTGTCAAAGGGGAAGTGATCGCCTTCAGTGGCCGGGCTATTTCTGCTGAAGATAAGGGTCCCAAATATCTAAATAGCCCGGAAACACCTCTCTATCAGAAGCGCAGAGAGCTATATGGCCTATTTCAAGCTAAATCAGCTATTCGTGAGTCAAAAAAGGTGATCGTTGTAGAGGGCAATCTAGACATCGTCTCATCTGCCAAGGTCGGAGTGGGCTACATTGTCTGCCCACTAGGGACTGCTTTGACAGCCGACCAGCTAAAACTGCTGAAAAGATATGCCAAAGAGGTCTTGTTCTGCTTCGACGCTGACAAAGCAGGTCAAGCAGCGCTTTTGAGGAGTTTGGAGCTTGCCGAAGAGGCAGGCCTGACTGCGCTGGCGCTTGACCTTGGAGAATATAAAGACGTAGATGAATTGGTGGTTGGGAAGCCAGAAAGTTGGCAAGGGGTGGTAGAGGGAGCGCTGCCTATCCCTAAGTACGCAATGCAAGTTATAAGTAAGAGTTATGATCTTAGTAAGGAACTACAAAAGTCGGCATATACCAGACTGTGCCTGGAGTTCATTGGCGGACTACGCGATAAGCTCGTCCAAGAGCAGTATCTGTCAGAGCTAGCCATGCAGGTCGGAATAAGGCTGGAGGTTTTGGCATCTGAAATGAGCAAAATATATACCGAGAGTAAGCAGGTAAAACAAACGCAACGGCTGCAAGTAAAGAGTGTTAATAAGGCGCCGGCAACACAGCCTGAAACTACGACTGTTGGGGTAAAGCCAGAGAATGATACATCAGATGACCTAATTACCCCGGCGGAAAACGTTTCCAAGTCCTTAGTGAACGCCTCGCTGCGCACCTTACTAAATTACCTCTACCCTTTTAGAGATATATTGGCGCAGCAAAAACAGGAGTTCAGAGGAATTTATGCAGATAAGCTGGCTAGTGGCGAAGTCGAGCTTTTAGATCTGGCGTTAGGTTTTAATGAGGTCACTGCATTACCAGATAGCCAGTCGCAATCCCTACTCGCCGAGATTATCTCTCAAGGTGGGAAGGTCGATCTTACTGTAGCTGAAGCAGCTAGCGCGCTACGGCGAATGCTAGTTACATATGTATTGAAACGCTTAAAGCAGTACCTAAGGTATGTCCGCAGTAAAGGCGATTTGGCGCAACTCACAAGTTATACCCAAATGATCAGGGCTACCGAGAAACTGGTATAAAACCAACCTAGAAACCAACTCTGAAAACTATCCTCAGAAGGTGCTAAGATAGAGTATGGCCCGTAGAAAAAAGGGACGGCCGAAGAAGGCCAAGCAACTTACATATGATAGTAAAGAAACACGATTTCTGATCGCGGTAGTGGCTTTTGCAGTAAGTGTTTTAGGGCTATTCTCATACATCATTTCTGATACCGATAATTTCCTGGGATTTATCAAACTTCTGTTTGGGGATGCCACATTTTTCTTGTCGGTCTTCTTATTGAACCTATCGCTCAGGCTCTTTGGGGCGAAGTATGCGCTGAGCAGCAACAAATCGTTAATTTCTCAATTCTTAATAACCGGACTATTCGCAATTTTCTTATCGGCAATGGCAGCGCCCATAAGGCTAAGAGAAATAAGCTACGCAGGTGGAATGGGAGGAGTATTTGGTTATGAGTTAGCCAATTTCTCAGCAAATAATTTCTTGCTAGATCTAACTGGTATTGCAGCAGTGATCGGTATGATTATCTTGCTACCATCCACTTTCAACCAAAGCATCGCCGAGTTTTTCTCGGCTGTCTTTAAGGCAGTCACCGACATGTTGGCGGGAATTTTTGCCAGGCCCCAGGTTGACCCACAATCAGCGCAGCTACAGCAGCAGCCCGAAGTGGCTGTAAATACAATGCCAGCGATGTTTAGCGATTTTCGCTCAGGTAAAAATGTAGGTGCAAATGGTCAGCCTCTAAAGGCAGGTAACCCAGGGTTTGCGGGCGCAGGAAACATGGCTAGCACCAATCACGCTGGGAGTAGCCCGGTTACGACCGCTACCCAAGGTGTATCCATCCAGCCAGCTATGTCTACCCAATCTGGTTTGCCAGCCACGCAAGCTGCAGATATACATGCAGAAGGCTTGAAGTTTCCCAAATGGCAACTGCCTCCACTTGATCTGTTAGATAAAGTACCTCCTATTGAGAAACCCAAAGAAGACGTAGAGAGCAACAGCCTCATCATCGAGCAGACACTCAAGAGTTTCGGTATCGAGTCGAAGGTAGTCAATGTCATGGTCGGTCCCAGTGTGACGCAGTATGCTTTGGATATTGCCCTGGGTATTAAGGTTTCCAAGATCGCCAATTTGCGCAATGACTTGGCCTTGGCGCTCGCAACTTCTGCTAACTCGGTACGTATTGAAGTCCCAATTCCAGGCACTTCCTATGTGGGTATCGAGATTCCCAATAGCGTGCGTACGCCGGTTTTCTTCCGCGAAATTATGCAGGATCCGGTTATGGCCAATCCAAAAAACATCTTGCCGGTTTCTGTGGGCAAGGGAATTGCAGGTAATGTAGTAGTTGGTGACATTCAGAAAATGCCACATTTGCTCATAGCTGGCGCTACTGGCTCGGGTAAATCGGTGCTGACGGTGTCGTTTATCTTGAGTCTGCTCATGAAGTTAACTCCCGATGAGGTGAAATTTATCATGGTGGACCCCAAGCAGGTGGAGCTATCAGACTTCAACGACATACCTCATTTGATTTCTCCCGTGATAGTCGATATGGCTAAGGTGTTGAACGCCTTAAGATGGGCGGTAGCAGAGATGGAGAAGCGTTATACTATTTTTCGAGAAAGTAAGGTGCGCAATATTGAGGGGTATAACCAAGCACAGGGTTACGCCGCCCTACCATATATTGTCATAGTGATCGACGAGCTAGCTGACATGATGCTTACCGCAGGTAAGGTAGATATCGAGACGAATATTGTGCGCTTAGCCCAGAAAGCTAGAGCTACAGGTATTCATTTGATCCTGGCTACTCAAAGGCCTTCAGTCAATGTCATCACTGGAATTATTAAGGCAAACATCCCCGGCCGTATCGGTATGAGTGTGACTACAGGCGTAGACTCTAGGGTTATCATCGATACTCAGGGAGCTGAGGCACTATTGGGTAAAGGAGACTTGCTATTTAAGGAGCCAGATAAGAATAAGCCTTTTAGAGTTCAGGGAGTGTTTGTGAAACAAGAAGAGGTGCAGCGGGTGGTCGGTTATATCAAGGAGCAAGCTGGCGGCCAAACATACTATATAGAGGATGTAACTGCGGAGAAGGAAGACCCCAATGCTACCGGCGCAGGCGGGGTGAATCTCTCGGGTGACGATATGTTTGCGGACGCAGTACGCGTGATCGTCACCACACAAAAGGGCAGCGCTTCCATGATTCAACGCAGACTTTCACTAGGTTATAACCGGGCTGCTAAGCTAATCGACGAGATGGAGGAAATGGGGATTGTGGGTCCACCCAACGGTTCTAAGCCTCGCGAAGTGATGATCACAGACGCGGAAGCCTTCTTGCAGCAGCTGCGAGGAGAATGACGCATATCTAGTAGCTATAACTAATATTCATTTAAGCAGGCTTTGGACATAGGCCGGTATATGATATAATCTCTGCAACGTACAGTATATAAAGTTGTATATATCAGGATTATGTTGAGCGGCGAGGTCTCTGCTAGAGGAGTGGTACACGATTTGGCGAACTATCTACTAGCTTTAGAGCTGAACTTAAGAGAGGAGGCTAGAAGTAATCCCAGTGAGCGAGTGGCCACGAGTATTGCTTGCCTTGAGAATGCAGTGGGGCTGCTAAGAAATTCTTATGTGCGCCTGAAAACGGAGTTCCAGTTGCCTGCGGGCAATTTTTTTGACCCTATAGATGTGTTTAAACAGGTTACTAAGCTGCACGCTTATCAGTTGCAACTAGCGAGATTGAAGGTGCTCTATAGCGGCCGCCCAGCGGCCCTCCAAGGCAATAGGTTTGCCTTTCAACGTGTATTGACGAACCTGCTACTCAATAGCATTGAGGCGCATCGCCGCAATCATTCGGGCAAAAGAGGGACAATTTATGTGATAGCACGGGAGAAAGATGGCGCCATACAGCTGAGTATAGAAGATGAGGCGGGCGGGATTGTTAGACAAAACAGGATAGAAGATAGAGACCTAACGCACTTGGACCCAGAATCTGGCGAACTGCAGCAGGCAGATACCCTCATGGACTCCGGCTTTACCACCAAGGCATATGGTAATCACGGTGATGGGCTGAAAGTTGTCAAAGAGATAATCAGCCAAGAATTTAGTGGCAGTGTCAGTTTTGTTACTGCAGAGAAAGGCGTAAAGGTTATATTAAACCTGCCTAAATAGCCCACGTTAGTTATTCGCTGTTTCTATTTCCAACGGTTGCAGCTTGTAACCCACTCCATGTACGGTTTTGATCATGTCCCTTCTCGACCCAAGCAGGTTTCGCAACTGCTTGATATAGACATCGATGACATTTTCATTGGGTGCGTCACCTACCCCCCAAGCGCTAGCAATGATTTGGTCCCTACTCAATGTCTGACCGGAATTCTTGACTAAGTAAAATAGAATATCGAATTCCTTTTTACGCAGTGGCAGCAGCCTGCCTTCTAAAACTGCTTCCCGAGTTCGGCTATCTACCCTTAATGGGCCTGCTTGCCATGAGTAGCTCTCAATTGTCACCGGTCTGCGTAGCAAAGACCTAATACGCGCGTGCAGCTCAGCAGTGATAAAGGGCTTAGTTAGGTAGTCATCTGCACCTTTACCTAAGGCATTAACTACACTCTCGGTATTATCTAGACTAGTCAGCATCAGAATAGGAAAGTCGATCTTCTCTGCCCGAATCATTTTACATAAGGTTATCCCATCAATACCCGGCAAACCAATGTCTAAAATAGCCAAATCTATCTGGTTTCTACGCAGCCGAATGTGCTTCAATGCCTCTAATCCATCTGCTCGGTGGGTAACCCTATAGCCTAGGCTACCGAGTACTCTAATAAGTGAATCCGCAGTTAATTCGTGATCTTCGGCGATAAAAATTTCTTTCATAATCTATCTTTAACACATCAAAATGAAGGAATTCTGAAATAATATTTAGCTGATAAATAATCGCCGAGCTCAATCATTTGATTTGGCAGGTGCTAGTGGAATATACTCTGTTTTTTTTACAGCAATAGATTTTGTTGATGTAATTACATCCTTTGGAGTTGAATGGTTGTTTGGCTGTCGTTTTTTCCCCCGTATTCTTCCTGGGTTCTGACTTACTGTTTGAGTGACCTGCAACGGTTGCTTGGTAACCGCTACTTCTGCTCTCGCCTCTCGCATTACCGGCGCAACCTTTTCAGGTGCAGTACTAACAGTAATGCTGTACTCGTGATATACCCTTTGCAGGACTACCTTCCCTTCACTCTGACTGTCGACGATTTTTCCAGCTCGCAGCTTCAAAGAGTCAGATTTGGCGACCCCGGCAAAGCTCCCAATCCCCTCTTGTATCAAAGGGTTGAAACTAGGTGTGAGCATGATTA